>JBITAD010000562.1:0-6341 GCA_044439945.1 Blastopirellula sp. JB062 | reverse complement strand
ACGATGCTGATGAACCTGCATACGCTTTCGTGGGACCCGGAACTGTTAGAGATCTTAAACGTGCCTGCGGCGATCTTGCCTGAGATCCGCAGTTCGAGCGAAGTTTACGGCATGACCGACGCATCGCTGCTAGGACGCGAAATTCCGATTGCCGGGATCGCAGGCGATCAACAGGCGGCGACGTTTGGGCAAACCTGTTACGACGTCGGCAGCGCAAAAAACACCTACGGCACCGGCGCTTTTTTACTGATGAACGTAGGCCGAGAGCCTGTCGTCTCCGAAAACAACTTGCTTTCGACCGTCGGTTGGAAGATCGGCGACCAAACGACGTATTGCCTGGAAGGCTCGGTCTTTGTCGCCGGCGCCGTGGTTCAATGGTTGCGCGACGGCCTGGGTATCATCGAAACATCCGAAGCGGTCGAGCCGTTAGCGATGACGGTCGAAGATAACGGCGGCGTCTATTTCGTCCCTGCTTTTGTCGGCCTGGGCGCTCCCTACTGGGATCCTCGCGCTCGCGGCGCTCTGCTCGGCTTGACCCGAGGTACGAACGCCGGACATATCGCTCGCGCCGCAATCGAATCAATGGCGTACCAAACGCGCGACTTGGTCGAAGCGATGCAGCGCGACGCAGGCGTCCCCCTGGCTCAACTGCAAGTTGACGGCGGCGCCGCAGTTAATGACGATCTAATGCAATTTCAGTCCGATCTGCTTGGCACGACCGTACGCCGTCCGGAAGTTTTTGAAACGACGGCGCTTGGCGCCGCTTATCTTGCCGGCTTGGCCGTCGGTTATTGGGACGACCTCGATGCGTTAAAACGAAATTGGCAATTGGACCGACAATTCACGCCGTATGCCCCAAAAAATCAAGTCGAGCATCTGTATGGCCAGTGGCGTCGCGCCGTGGGAAGAAGCCGCGACTGGGCGCAGGAAAACTAGGAGCTTTCGGCATGCAGATTCCCGCGAATCCTTTCATGTTCGCCGTGGCCGCGACTATCGGCTTCGGCGCGATTTGGGCCGCCTGGGCGAATCACGACGACGCATTCGCACTTCGCAAAATCGCCTGGATCGAAAAACGCTGGGGGCGCCGATCTTCGCGCACGTTGTTGGCGACCCTCGGCGTTGCGTTAATTGCTCTAGCGATCAGTTTTTTAATGTTTCCATGAAAGGAAGCCGTCTTTAGAGCGAGATTGATTGATTTCCATTCGGATCAATTCTATGCTGCTGGAGTAGCCGTTCTCATCCACAAGAGGGGCCCTGCGATCCCAGATGATCATCCCTTACTCGACCGACGCTCCTCTTTACCACCCGCCGATCGCTACGACGACGTTGATCGTGATCAATGTGCTGCTTCTTTTTTTATGGCCGGTACACATTCCAGAACATACGTACGTTCCTCCCGCGGTCTGGGATGACCTAGAGCAAGCTCACGATTCGGGAGAAATTGACGACGACCAATGGAACGAGATCGTCGCCTTGACCGGCGGTCCTACGCAACCGACCGAATCATCACACGACTACGACTGGCGCACGCTCCATTACGGCGACGGCATCAAACCCTGGCAATGGCTAACCGGCAATTTTATGCATGCCGACTTTTGGCATCTGCTGGGCAACATGATCATTCTATGGCCGTTCGGAGCGCTGATCGAAGGCAAAATCGGTTGGCAAAGGTTCTTGCTTCTCTTTGCAGGAATCGGAATTTTTCAATCGGCGATCGAGCAGTTTATCTTTCTATTTAACGATGTCCCAAGTTTCTCGCTTGGCGCGTCAGCCGTCATCTTCGGATTGATCGCAATCGCGCTGGTTTGGGCTCCCATGAACGAAGTGAGTTGCATTTTTCTGCTTGGCTTTCGGCCGCTTGCCTTTACGTTGCCAATCTCGGTTTACTGCGCTTTTAGCATCGTGATTGAGATGCTGATTTTGTACTTCACCTTCTCGCCAACCGAAGGCAATTTGATCAGCAGCGCTTTCTTTCACGTCTTTGGCGCTTGCCTTGGACTGGCCGTCGGCACGGTCATGGTTCGCCAAAAATGGGTCGATTGCGAAAACTATGACTTTTATACCGTCTACTTTGGCAACCCTGACGCGCCCCCCGAAAACCCCAAGGTCACCCCTGCAATGGAAGCTGCCCAAGGCCGAGCGACACAGTTGAGTCTACGACAGATTCGGCAGATCATCGAAGAAGGAGGTGATCCGGCAATGGCTTATCGCGCTCACTTAAAACTAGGCCACTCGAACGCCCAGTGGCACCTGCCCGAGGATGACTTGCTCAACATCATTCAGAGCTATCTCAAACAAAAACGGAGCGCAGACGCGTTGCCAGCGATGGTCGAATACGTGCGTCGAGGGGGCGCGCGGCAAAACCAGGTCCGCATTCGTCTTGCACATGTGATGATCGACGTCGAGTCTCGACCAGGTCAGGCGCTGCGAGTTTTAGACAAAGTCGAACCGCACAAACTCAATGCCCAAGACCGCCAGCGTTACGAAACGTTGAGAAAACTAGCGGAAAAAAGAAAAGCCGCTGGCGAAATCGAACCGGCGGCGGAAGATATCTAGCGAATGGCGCGTTTGCGTTGCATCAGTGTTGATTTATCGCAATTGCTGCGAGTTTCGCAACATTGCCTGGCGAACCTGCGCGGCGTATCGCTGCGGCGCCCCCCAAAAAGTCTTTAAGCTCTCTTCACTAGAGAAGAGATACAGGACGCCGTTATAGGTCAAACCGTGCGAGCGATCTCCTTCGATCAAGCGACCTTGTTCGAGATAGGCGACCGGATCGTTCCCTGAAAGAACCGGGCTAAATCGCTCTGGCGTAGCGAGAAACTTTCGTTGTTCGGCATCAGAAGCGAAAAGATAGACGCGCCCTTCATGCACGGCGCCCCAGCGAGCGTCCCCCTTTTGCCATTTCATGCCTTCGGCTAAGGTCACCGGGCAAAAGCCGTCGAGTGCGAATTTCGGTTGTTCATTCGCTTGCGGCGGCGTTGGCTGCGACGGAGCGGCCGTAGGCAAGGTTGTGCGCGGGGCAGGCTCTCGCTGCGAAGCGAACCGATCTTGCGAAGGCGATTCGCTCTGTTGCGAAGCGGGGCCGCCATACGGCGCGGTACTTGGTTGCGCTGAAAAACGAGAGCCCGACGCCGGTCTCTGCGGTGCTGATCCCTGACTTGGCCCCGCAGCATATCCGCTCGGCGACTGCGCCTCTTCGGGACGCTTGGGTGCAGCCTGGTCGGCTGGGGGCATTGCGGCGTAGCCAGCCGAGAAGCGTGACTGCGATGGCGTCGTCGATTGATTGGCGACGCTACTTTCTTGCGCTGCGGCCGGCGGCTGGGTCGAAAAGCGAGATTGAGTATCTGACTGGGCCGGCGGTTGTGCGGCAGCGGTCGCTCCAGCGCCAAACCGCGAATAACCGCCAGTCGGCGCGGCCGCTTCGCCAGGATACGAAACCGGCTTCGCCTCAGGCGTTCCGGTCGCGGCGAATTGACTCATTCCGGCCGATTTGACGGCGACCCCGTGCAAGACGGCCAAGTATTGCGTTTTCTCTTTTTCCTGCTTGCTGACCATGCGATAAACCATTTGGCCGCTAGGCAAAATAATCACGTCCTGAGGCCAACGATCGACGCCATACTGACTGGCGATCGCTCGCTCTTCAGCCGCATTAACCTTCACCGGTACATAATCTTTCGCTACGGCGGCGGCAAATTGCGGATCGCGAAACAAAGTCGCGTCTAGCATCCGACAAGGAGGACAATTGGGCGCCCAGAAGTGAATCATGACTAACTGATTCTTCTGCGCAGCAAGCTGCTTGGCCGATTCCAGGTCGGCGGCCCAGGGCATTGCGTCCTGAGCGGCTGCCGACGAGCTGATCGTCGCCAGAAAAACCATGGTCCAAATAGAGCGATTCGCTCCCATTGCGGCGCCTTTCGCTAGCAAGCGTGGTCCAGCTAAATTCAACGTTCCCTTCTGGTATCGGACATCAACTTTAACGACCGTAGCAAAAGTCGCGATTTTTCCGCCAATTCTCAATTCTCCGATTTCGGGAATTGCCCGAAGTGGTTGGCACAGCAAGAAATCGAACAATTTTCGCTGATTCACCCAATTGAACCGGCGATGATAGCTTGACATGTCCGATAGAATGTGGATAAGATGCCGAAGGTTTAAGAAATGCCGTTTCGGCTACAACCCTCACGCCCAATCGTCTAAAATGTCTTCGGGCGAAGTTCGGCGACGCGGTCGCGAGTCTTCAAATTTTAATAGTTGATTTCTCATTCGCGTTTGCGTTCGGCGAACCCTAGACGCTCTTAAGAGTCGGTTTTTGCTAACTTCGTTTGCTATTCAGCTGCGATACCGCTTGACCATTCTTAAGAAACCTTCCCCCCTGACAGTCATTGTCATTTCGGCGGAAGTTTATTTGGGTAGTGGGATTTCGGTCTTTGGCTCTATCGCTGAGCCGAGTCGGACCGTGCAAGTTATTCATCACCGGAAACGGTAGCGAGCCTTACGCACAGTTCCATTCACTTGCTAAAGGCGAGCCTTACCCGATTCCATGTGCATCGTTAGCGGCATCGACGATCCTAAAATCGACCATGTCGTTTGAGATCGATGTCGTTTGATTCTTCCTGAGCGGAACGCCTGGTTCTTTGACGAGCTTCGCATCCTCTCAACCCTCGGATCAGATACGTCGTCATATCGACCGATTCTGATACCTTCGTTTTCGATCTTCGTTGATTCAAAACCAAACGGAAGCTGCGTAAGCGGTAATGGAATGCCATCGCTTGCAATGCATAACTACGGCGGCGCTAGACGGCGCTCCATTCTCTACTATCTCGATTTGCTTCGCGCAACTAGGTGATTTTGATGGCGAAAAAGAGGCAGGCCCGCTCTCGATCAGGCGGCGGGCGGCGTCGAGGAGGCCAGAACGACGGACAAGGCGGACGCTCGCGCGGACGCCATCAAGGCGGAGGATCGCACCACCGTCGCTCTTCAGCCCCAAGTTCCAACGTTCCTCGTAACAATTTAGAGCAAGAAGAATTCGAACCAGGCGAACCGATTCCGCTAGAGCCTGGCTACGGATTGCTCGAAATGCATCCCAACGGCTACGGCTTCTTGCGCAGCCCTGAGAACAACTACGCTCGCGAGCGCACCGATCCGTTCGTGCCCGGCACGATGATCGAAAAATACGCGCTCCGCGAAGGGCTGATGCTTCGCGGCATGGTCCAACGATTTCGCCGCGGACAAGGCCCCCGCTTGCGAGAACTGACGGATGTCGACGGCATGTTGCCTGAAAAATATGCGACGACAAGCCCGTTCGACAAACTGACGCCGATCAACCCGCGCGAGCATTTACGGCTCGAAATCGACGGCGGTCCGCTCACCAATCGCATCGTTGATCTGTTGACTCCCCTTGGCAAAGGACAACGCGCGCTCGTCGTCGCTCCGCCGCGGACCGGCAAGACGATGCTGATCCAAAATCTTAGCAAAGGCATTTCGGCCAACTATCCCGGCGTCAAACTGATCGTGCTGCTGATCGACGAACGGCCGGAAGAAGTCACCGACATGCAGCGCAACATCAACGGCGAAGTGATCGCCAGCAGCCTCGACCGCGACGTCGAAAGTCACGTCCGTTTGTCGCAGTTAGTAATCGAACGTTGCAAGCGTCTCTCTGAGATGGGACACGACGTCTTTTTGCTGCTTGATTCGATCACCCGCTTGGCTCGCGCCTTCAACAAATGGGTCGGCGATAGCGGCGGAACCATGTCAGGCGGCGTCAACATCAAGGCGCTCGACATTCCGAAAAAGCTGTTCGCTACCGCTCGCGCCTTCGAAGAAGGAGGCTCGCTCACGATCGTCGGTACTGCGTTGGTCGACACCGGCAGTCGCATGGACGAGCTGATCTTCCAAGAGTTCAAAGGGACCGGAAATATGGAACTGGTCCTTGATCGCAAGTTGGCCGACCGGCGCGTCTGGCCCGCGATCGACATCTCGCAATCAGGCACCCGTCGCGAAGAGTTGCTGCTAGACGACGGAACCCTGAACGCCGTCATCGCGCTGCGACGCACTCTCACTTCGATGCATCATATCGAAGCGATGGAGCAACTGACCCGACAACTCGGCAAATACAAGAGCAATCTTGAGTTTGTCAGCCTGATCGCTGGCACGCGAAACGGCCACTAGGCGTTCGCTAATCAATTCGTTCATTCCGCAGCCGCGTCCGCCGGGCGCGGCTCTTTTTGTGCGCTCTCCGCATCAAGCGCGGCTTGATCGCGTCGCCATAGCCAGACGAAAACGATCGCCAAGCCGATCGCGCCCCACTGATAGGCTGTCAAGCCGACGAAGAGTCGGGGCTCGGG
>JBITAD010000561.1:0-7068 GCA_044439945.1 Blastopirellula sp. JB062 | reverse complement strand
TTAAATACTCCGCCGCGCGGGATCGGCCAGCAGACGGTAAAGTCGTTGATGGATACGGCCGTGACCGAAGGCAAGCCGCTATGGGAAGTCTTTCCCTCGGTTCGCTCCATTCGCAAAATTTCCGAGAATGCGGCCAACGCCGTGATCGATTTCGCCGCGCTGATTCGACGTTATCAAAAGCGGGTCGAAACCGAACCGCTATCGCACGTCGTTCGCTCGTTGATCGGCGACATTCGGTATCAGCAAGAGTTGGAGCGGCTTTATCCCGACCCGAACGATCGCGAATCGCGCGAGATGGCGATCGAACAGGTGGTCAACGCGGTCAGCGCCTACGAGGCGAACAAAAAGAAGCCGACCTTAAGCGGGTTTCTCGACGACTCGGCCCTGTCGGGCGGCGACTTCGACAATGAGAAAGAAAAGCAACTGCAGCGAAACGGCGTGGTGCTGATGACGCTGCACGCCGCCAAGGGGCTCGAGTTTCCAAACGTCTATTTGGTCGGCATGGAAGAAGGAATTTTGCCGCACGCTCGCAGCGTCAAAGAAGAGGGCGCCGCGATCGAAGAAGAACGTCGCCTGTGCTACGTCGGCATCACCAGGGCGCAAGATCGCTTAACCTTTTCGCTGGCGACCTCGCGCAAGCGATGGGGCAAACCGCGTCCGACCGACACTAGCCGATTTTTATACGAGATTACGGGGCAAGCCGACAATGCCGCCAAGTCGGCGCGATTGGCCAAATCGCCGCGTCAAAAAGCGCGCGGCGCCGGCAAACGCGGGTAATAAAGGGCTTCGCCAACCAAGCGAGCGGATCGGCTGATTAGGCCGCGCCCCCTTGGCGTTTCTTACGCTGCAGCGCCGGGTCTAGGTCAGGGTGACCTTCCCACCAGATCTTGGGCGAATCCCAGCCGAACTCATTATCGGAAGGTCGCGGGCGTCGCGGCGGTTGCTCGACTCGCGGCGCCATCACCGGCTTGGGCTCAGGTTTCGGTTCCGGCTTGGGCTCAGGCTGAGCGATCGTCAGTTCGGGCTGCGGCTCGGGCTCCGTTTTCGCTTCGACCGTCAACTGAACGACTTCGGGCAGCGCGACCAACGGCAACGCGATTTCCACTTTCGGCACTTCGGGCGCCGGCGGCGTTTCGTCGAGCAGATCTTCCAGTGCGATGCCGACCATATCGACGTCGACCGCGTCTTTCAGTTGATAGTCATCCGGCGCAGGCTCTTCGACCGGTTCCAGTTCTTCGTATTCGCTTCGCTCCAAGTAATATTCGGCGTCGATTAAATGAATCGGCGACGATTCCGGTTCGATGATCGGCCCGCCGTCGGCCAGGGCCAGCTCTTCCTCGAGCGTGGGCTTGGGCCGAATGTCGATTGTCAGCGGTTGAACGTAGATCCAAGGAACCACTGGCAATTCGACTTTGAAAGGAGGCTCTTCGAGAATCGGTTCCGGTTCCGGCTCCGGTTCGACGAATTCTTCCACCTCTTCCATCACTTCCTCGACCGGCTCTTCCGCCGGGGCGGGCAGCCGGGCAGGTTCCGGGCGACACACGCCGGTCACTTGCGGCAATACGCGAACGTCGCCGCCGAGCTCTTGGAAGATCTCCATGATATGCTCGTGACAAGTGAAGACCAACGTTTGATGCCCTTCCGCGGCGAAGCTCATTAAGACTTCGGCGGTCGCTTTGCAACGCTTGGAATCGAAGTTGACCATCACGTCGTCCAAGATCACAGGCAAGACGCGTCCTTGTCGCGCAAAAGTGCGAACCAAAGCCAAGCGAACGCTTAAGAAAACTTGCTCACGCGTTCCTTCGCTGAGATGCTCTAACGACTTCGAGCGTCCTTTCGAGTCTTCGACGTACAACGTGTTTTCGCTGAGCGGAGTCCAAATGCGAACGTACTTGCCAAGCGACAGCTTGTCCATAAAGATCGACGCCATCTTGAGCGTCTCGGGCTGTCGCTGCGTTTCGTAAATTTGGCGAATCTGATCAAGCACGTTCGCCGTAACGGCCAACGATTGCCAGCGTTCGATCGCTTGTTCGATTTGCGTGGCGACTTCGTTTAATTCTAGTTGGGCCGACGCAAGTCGATCATTTTCTTCCAGCGATTCCAACTGCGCTTTCAATTCGCCGCGACGCTCGAAACCTTCTTTCAAGCTGCGTTGCGCTTGCTCGTGCTCTTGCAGCAGTTCGTTCAGCTCTTTTTCGGCCTCTTCCGCCGACAATTCGCTTAAATACAGTTCGACCGTCTCTGGGTCGGTCCCGCCTAGCTTGGCGACGATTTTCTCTTCGACTTCTTCCAAATCAAGCAACAACGCGGTAATGCGATTCGCTTTGTCGAGCAGCTTGCGATAGCCGGCTTCGTCTTCGACCCCGACTTCATCCAAGATCTCTTGTCGCTGTTTGGCCGCTTTGCGCATTTCGGCGGCGGTCTTCTTGAACTCGTCTTTGATTTTTTGCGCGCGGCCCCGCAAGTCGGTTCGATGCTCGGACTGGTTTTGCTGCCGCTCCAGTTCGGCTTGCAAGCGATCGAGCTGCTCTAAACCGTCGCCCGCACTTTTGACGCCGAGATCGGCCGCCAGTTGCGAAATTCGGGATTCGACCGCATGCAGTTCTTCGGTCCGCTGGGTCTCTTGATCTTGCAGCGATTTCAGCTCTTTGCGTTTGTCATGAATGTGGCTCAAGATGCGAGCCAACACTTTGATTCGATCCGGTTGCAACTCGTCGGACAAATCAAGGGCTCGCAGCGCGTCGCGCCAGCGGCGCCGCGCGTTGTTGACCGCGTGCTCGGCGTCTTGAATCGTCTTGGAAGCGTATTCGCTTTTCTGCTTCGCTTCGCCGGCTCGATTGCCTAGCGGAATCAAGCTTTCTAAGTGGGCCAGATGATCTTCGGCCGATTGCAAGCGGGCGACCAGCGGGCCGCCCCCTTTGGGCAGCACCTGATCGAACTCGTCTCGCTCTTCGATCGTTTTTTGCAGTTGCACGTTGACCAGTTCAAACTGTCGCTTGACTCCGCTCAAGCTATGCTTGACCGATCGCTCCATCGTCACCTTCGTAAAGATCACGCCGACGATAAACACGCAACCGAACAGCGGCAAAGCGCCCGAGATGTCGGGCAAGCTGATCGCCGGACCAAACACGAAAATCAAGACCAACAGCACGCCGACCGAAAAGGTCAGCCCCAAGAGAGCCAACAGCGGACGGGGCAAAATTTGGTTTTCGAGCAAGTCAGCCGATTCGATCTCGGCTTCGCGACGTTGAAATTCGAGCTTGTCGATTTTTTCTTCGACTTGAATCCGCCGCCGGAGCAAGTTGACCAACTCGCCTGCTTTGTCGATCGCAACGCTCAGGTCTTCTTCGCCGAGATTGGCGAGCGATTTTTCGACCTCGGTTTGCGCCGACTCGAGCTCGTCTTCATGCGACGAAACGCTCCGTTTCGACTCTTCATAGCGATGAATTTCGAGCTCGAGAGCCTGCATCGGCGCTTTGAGCGACTTGAGCTGTTTGGGCGTAAGATCAGGACGCCGCCCTTGCCCAAGAGTCACCCCGGTGTTGTCCCAAGCCGCTTCGATCTCGCGCTGGACGTCTTCGATTTCATCTTGGACGCCGGCGATCTGCTTGCGGATCGCCACGATCCAGTGACGCTGCTCGCCCAGCGCGTCGACGCGGGCCGCATGCCGCGACAGTTCGCGATTGAGCGGTATCGATTCGTGCTCGGTAAACAGCGCTTTGTATTGCGATCGCAGTTCGGTGCAGCGTCCTTTACGACGCGAGACCTTTTCGCGCAGTTGCGTCAGATGGTTCAATCGCTCTTCGGCGACGTCGGGAATTTCGCCCGCTTCCTCGATCTTGGTCGACAGGGCTGCGCGGCGCTCGACGTCTTCGCGGAGATCTTCGGCCAGTTCGATAAATTCGACGCGTTCGGTGATCGCAGTCGATTTTTGCTGCAATTGCTCGATTTGTGCGGCGGCGCTGCGCTGCTGTTGCAGCACTTGTCCCCACTGCTGCGTGGCGGTTCGAAGCTCGTCAACTTCTTTTTTGAGCGACAAGTGCTGATCAAGCAATTGATCGATAATGCAGTCGGCGCCGTCGTGCGAGATCAGCGCCTCGCGCGAGATTTCGAGCCGCCGCACGACCTCGGCCAACGAAATGCGATCTAAACCGCTGGTCAGTTCGTAGATCTTTTGTGCGGCGTGACTGTCGTCAAGCGTCGCCAGCAATTGAATTTCGCGCAGGCCGACTGCGAAGATATTGTTGTAGGTGTAGCGATCGACTCCTTCCAGCAACGCTTCGAGCTGCGTTCGGCTTTGACGCGAACCGTCGGGCGCGACGATCCAGGCATTTTCTTCAAACGTTCGTTCGTCCCACAAGCGGACGACCTGAAACCGCCCCAGCGTTCCGCGCACATTGAGCGAGCCGCCCGGCTGTCCGCCGTTGACCGGGGGCAAATAGCGCCGCTCTTCCGACAGATCGATGCCGTAAAGCATGGTCCGCAGAAAGTTGAGGAGCGTACTTTTGCCCGCTTCGTTATGCCCAAAAAAGACGGTAACCGTCGGCGAGAGCTCTTCGATACGTAGCCCGCGCCATACGCCGAAACCATCGATATTGACTTGATTTAGTTGCACGTTGGCGGCTCCTAGTCGTCGATCCGCAGAGCTTGTACGCCCATTCGGCGCGCTTCGTGCAGCGCCTTGCGACGAACTTCTCTGGTTTCAATCTGCACCGCTTCGGCCAACTGCGTGCCGCGGCGGTCTTCGCCTAATAATTCGGTCAATTCAATGGGGATATCCGGATCGGCGATCAATTCGCGCGTCAGTCGCAAAAAGTCGCCGCAGATCGTTTGCTCTTGATACCACGCTTCCGGAATCACCGACGCCGATTCAATCGTCAGTTCGTGCGTCCACGCGCCTGATTCTTCGCCGCCGAACTCTTTGTTCAGCATGTCAATCAACTGCTGCCAGGCCGACTCGGCCAACAATTTTTTCGAAGCGGTCCCTTCGATGACGATGCGCCAGTCGACCAGCAATTGCCGCCGTCCTTTGCCCGAAACGAGGGTACGCATCCGGTTTTTCAATACCTTTTCAAGGTCTTCCAGCTTTTCGCAGTCGGCAATTTCGACCAGTTCGCTTTGCCAACGCACCACGTCGGTGGCGACGGCGTCGGTCGAGATTTCGCCCGCCTCGTTGACTTCGACCACGGTACAACTGCGTTGACCGACATGCGCGGGGCGACGCCCTTGCGGCGAACCGGCATGAATCGCGAACTTGGGCGACGTCCGATGCTTCTTGCGCATCTCTTCGCCCCCCAGCGCCCAATAGGGAATGTCGTGCCGGCTGATGACGCCGTCTTCGACTTCGCCATAGGCGACCCCGATCGTAAACAGACCGGAAGCGGCGGGGCGGAAGTCGCCGACCCGAATTTCGCCCCCTGAGTTCGACTGACCGATAATTGCGGCGATCGGCTCGCCGTCTTGCGAAAAATGGACGGTCTGCGGCAAACCAGGCCGAAAGATATGCACGTTGTTCGGCAAGGCGACCGACGACGGCCACCGCGAGGGAGGATCGGCTTCGCCGCCGGCCCAATAGACCGAGATTCCGGCGGTATCGAGCTGCTCGAACAGCTCTAGCAAGCAGCCGATCGTTCGCGGACTCGACAATCGCGGGTCGAGCAAATCTCCGGTTAGCAGGACGAAATCGACCTCGTGCAACATGGCAGTTTCGACCACCTGCTGCGCAGCGCGTCGAGGCGCTTCGCAAAAGAGAGTGCGCAGATGATCCGGTACGGAGGGGAGCCCTCCGAGCGGTTGATCGAGATGGAAGTCGCCCGATTGCAGAAAGCGGAACGACGCACCTGGAGTCATTATTGTTGCGCCTCCCTGCGCGAAATTTGGTCGATATGACCGCCAGCAAACCGGTGCTGGCGCCTACCTAATTAGGCAGTTTAACGGAATTTGAAAATTTCGCCTATCCGGATTCTTTTGCCTCAAGAAATCGCCCTCGATTTGCCGGGCCAGCAACCATTGACGCGGCTCGCTGGCAATCGATAATAGTAGCGCTTGATATGGTAGCTGATTCAACAGCTAGCACAATTCGCAATTTTGCCAATTGGCAAGCGAAGACACCGCAGCTACCGACCAATTCAATACTTTCGAACTATGAAGCCCTGTGAACGGCGCCGTCGGGGAACCGTTTATTGATAAGCTGCATTTTGGAAGACAATATGCCCCCGACCCACTCCGCACCTCGTCGCCCGCGCGAAATTCTGCGTTCTCGCACCCAGTCGCTTCACCAAGCGACGGAGATGCAAATAGGCTGGGGGCAAATATTTGCGTCGCGGGCGAACTATCTGCGTTTTCTGGGCGCGATGTTGCGAATTAATTTGCCGGCCGAAATCGCCATTGATCGCCAAATCGGAGCGACGTCGCCCACCTGGTTCGACTCGCGTCGCACATCCGCCTGGCTGTATGACGATCTGCGGCAATTGAGCGAAGCGGGCTTCGCGCAGCCGCCGGCGAGCGACTTGGCTGATTTTGATTTCGTCGATTCTCCGGCAACCGCCGCCGGCGTCGTCTATGTGCTGGAAGGCTCGGCCTTGGGAGGCGCGATATTGGCCAAGACGCTGCAACAAAAATTGCAAATCACGGCGGAAAACGGCGGGAAATATCTTCACGGATATGGCAAAGGAGCCGGAGCGCATTGGGGCGAAGTCACCGCTTGGCTAGACGCGACGCTAACCGACGAAGCTTCGATTGACTTGGCTGTCGATGCGGCTGCAAAGACGTTTAGCATCTTTGGGTCTCAACTCAACGAGTTTCGCCCGTGAGCTTCAAGCCGGACGAACAAATCGATTTGCACAACTGCGATCGCGAGCCGATCCACATCCCCGGCACGATCCAGCCGCACGGCATCTTACTCGCATTTGACGCCCAATCGCTGACGTTAAGCTACTGGAGCCAAAACGCCGAGCAGGCGCTCGAGCGCAAAGTGAGGGCGAACGCTACGCCCGAACAAATTTTTAACGCTCATACTGCGGCCGCGATTCGCCAAATTTCGGCCGAAGCGCCAGCGGTCGTCGTTCC
>JBITAD010000560.1:0-7072 GCA_044439945.1 Blastopirellula sp. JB062 | reverse complement strand
GAGGCTCAGTCGGGTGACGCCCATGTCGCGGAGCGTTTTGACTTTGGTTTCGCTCAGCGTGCCGGGTTCGCACTCGAAGGTGACTTCTTCGGCCTGATCCCAACTGATGCTTTTACGCAGGCGATCTTCGAGCCGTTGCAACTGTTTGGGGCTGAGAAACGAAGGGGTGCCGCCGCCAAAGTAGACGAAGCGGAAGGGGCGTCCGCCCATCGCCGCTTGTTGGCTGACCAGTTCGATCTCATCGACCAAGGCCGAGACGTACGTTTCGACTTCGGCCCCGTTTTTGTCGGTATAAACGCGGAAATAACAAAATTTGCAACGTTTGCGGCAAAACGGTACGTGCAGGTACAAGCCGAGCGGAACGCCGGGCCGCGGCTCGCTGGCCAACGCCTGATGCAGATCAGGAATGAAATCCTCACTCCATTGCGAGAACGGAGGATAGTTGGAAATAAAGTAGCTGCCGACCTCGGTTTTGACTGAATCGGTGGCCATGAAACTCCTGCGGGTTAAACGCGCAAATTTGCCGGGCTGTTATTTTGTTTTTTTACCAAAGCAGTAGACGTTGCCGTCGTCGCTGGCGATCAGCAATTTGCCGTCGGCGATTGCGGGACCGCCTGTGAAACCGCCGCCGGCCTCATAGCTCCAGACGACGGATCCGTCGCTAATTTTTAAGCCGTAAACTTTGCCGTCTGACGAACCGAAATAGGCCGACTGGCCGGCGATCACCGGCGAACTGTCGACCCTCCCGCGCGTGGGAAACGACCAAATTTGCTTGCCGGTCGCCATGTCGACCGCCGTGACTCGTTTGTTGCGTCCGCCGATGATCGCCATCTTGTCGGTGACGGCGGCGCTGGCACGAAACGCCTGACGACGACGGTCGTCTTCGTAGGTCCAGCGGACCTTGGCTTGTTTCCAGTCGATGCCGAACAGCGTACCCCCTTCGGTGCCGAAGACGACCAAGTCGCCGTGAACGGCCGGAGTGCTGCCGGTCGGCGCGTCGATCGGAACGCTGACGGCGCTGGTCCCTTTTTCTAAATCGACGATATGCAGCTTGGCGTCGCAACCGGCGACAAAGCCTCGATTTTCGACGATGGTCGGCATGCACCGAATTTGATCGGCGATTTCGTATTTCCAGACCAGGCGACCGTCGCTTGCCGTCAAGCAATAAAGCGTGGCGTCTTGCGAGCCGACCAACAGTTTGTCTTGATAAAAGTTGACGCTGCCGTTGATTTCGGCGCCGGTCTCAAATTGCCATAAGATCTTGCCTGATTTGGCATCGAGGCAATGGACAAAACCGTCGATGTCGCCCAGGTAGAGCTTGCCGTCGCGAACGGCAGGCGAGCCGTAGAACCCGGTATCGATCGTTTTTTTCCAGATCTCTTGGCCGTCAGTTAGACTGAAAGCGTAGATCGCTCCATCGAGATCGCCGATATAAACGATGTCGTCGACGACTGCCGGGGTTCCTTCAAAGGCGCCGTTATCGATCGAACGCTTCCAAAGCAGATCGAGATCGGCCGGAAGCGCCTCGGCGGCGACCCCGCTGGCGATCGTATCGCCGCGGAAAATGGGCCAATCCGCCTGGAGCGGCGCAGTACAGAACGCAATGATCAGCGCAACTAGAATGCGAGGCATGGCGTAAGACGCTCCGGCGGTAGGATAGGAATGCGGCGACTTGATATTCTACCAAAAGCATGCGGCATTGGCACACGCTTGCTCGGGAAGAGCAGGTCGTAACGATTAAGGCTAGCAATCCAGGGCGCTGATTATTGGTGAATTTTCCTACATTCGAGCAATTCCGAGCTATTCGTAACGAACTACCCAACGGAGTGGCGTAAATTGTCAGCCTTCTTCGGTTTTGCGCGTCGCTTCTTGCCTTTTGAAAATAAATGAAGCGTTTTCCCCTTCCTAATTCGTTTTGGATCATTGTCACGCTGGTGATTATCGGCGGCGGCTTGATCTATTTGCCGTCGCTTGTCGCGTCGTATTATCGTGAAGCGACCGAATTAGGGGGCGTCGCTCAGGTCGTTTATTTGGTTAGCGTATGCGGCGGTGCGGCGCTGATTGTCGGCACGGCTAGTTGGGCGCTATACCGTTTGATCCGGGCAAAACGGCTAAAGTTACAGCGGAAAGAGCGTCGCCAGCGCAATCCGAGCCAGCTTTCGGCCGAGCAGCGGCGGAGCGAACTAAGCGAAAACCTCGCCTCGATCGAAGATTTTCAGGCCGAAGCGGGCGACGACGATCTGACGGAGCAGCTAGCCCCGCTGCGAGAAAAGCTGGAGATCAAGCTCGACCACCAACGGCTCGAGATCGTCGCGTTCGGCACGATCAGCAGCGGCAAATCGTCGTTGCTCAACGCTTTGGCGGGGCGCAACGCGTTCGCCAGCGAGGTAGCCGGCGGTACGACCGTGACCCGAAACGAGATTCCTTGGATCGGCGATAATCAGGTGATCTTGGTCGATACGCCCGGGTTGGGCGAGGTCGACGGCGAAACGCGACAGACGATCGCCGCCGATTCGGCCAAAACGGCCGATATCATTTTGCTGGTGGTCGACGGCCCGCTGCGGGATTCCGAATTTCGCCTGCTCGAATTGTTGGGGCAGATGGAAAAGCGAGTGATCATCTGCTTTAACAAAGAAGATCTGTACAACGACGCCGACCGGGCCAAATTGTTGCAGCAGATCACCAAACAGGCCGAAGATTTCGTCCGCAGCGAGGATATCGTCTCGGTCCGCGCTCGGGCGACGCAGCGCCGCCGCGTGCGGATAACCTCGGACGGCGACGAGGTGGAAGAAGAGGTCACGGTGCCGGTCGCGATTGAGCCGTTGGCCAATCGAATGATGCAGGTCGTCAAAAAAGATGGCAGCGATTTGCTGTTGGCTAACTTGCTGCTGCAATCGCGCGGCTTGGTCGACCAAGCGCGGTTAAAGGTGGAGCAAGCGCTTGATCGTCGCGCCAATCAGATTGTGGTGAAGTACATGTGGGGCGTCGGCGGCGCGTCGGCGGCGCTCAGCCCGTTGCCGTTTGTCGATATCGCCGCTGGGGTCGCGATTTCGACTAAAATGGTGGTCGATCTTGCGAAAGTTTATAAACAAGAGGTCGATATCGACGTTGCGGTGCAATTGATCGGACAGTTGGGCAAGAACCTGCTGGGCATATTGGGGGTGAATATCGCCGTGCCGGCGGTCGCCTCGCTGTTGAAGACGGTGCCTGGCGCCGGCTATTTGGCAGGCGCCGCGCTGCACTTGGTGGTGATGGCGTTGGTAACCCGCTGGATCGGCAACGTTTTTATGGAATATTTCAAAAACGAGATGCGCGAACCGGAAGGGGGGCTTGCCGGTTTGGCCGAGCGCGAATGGCGCCGGGTTACGCAACTCAGCTACCTTCGCCAATTGGTGCAACAGGCTCGCAATCAATATGTCGACTGACAGCTCTCCCGAAACGACCGAATCGCCTTCGCACGTCGACGACGAGCGTTATCAACATGCGCTTTCGTCGGTGCGGGGCACGCTAGATCGGTTTCGGGGCTGCTCAGATCAAGAGAAAGATTTGTTGCGACGCGATTTGCGCCAAATGCAAGAGATGGAGACGAAGCTGACCAGCGGCCGAGTCGAGATCGTCGTGTTTGGCGAGATCAGCACCGGCAAGTCGGCTTTGATCAACGCGATGGTCGGTCAGGCGGTGACCGAGGTCGACGTACAAGGAGGTTGGACGCGCGAAATTTGGCATGTCGCGTGGGACGGTTGCGGCTATCGTATTCCGGGCTTGGGCGCCAGCGAAGTCGTCTTGATCGATACGCCGGGCATCAACGAGGTGGGGGGCGCGCATCGCGGCGAGATGGCGCAAGAAGCGGCGAGACGCAGCGATATGCTGCTGTTTGTGACCGATTCCGATTTGAACGAAACCGAATTCTCGGCGCTGATTAGTCTGGCGGCGGTCAACAAGCCGATCCTTTTGGTCTTGAACAAAGTCGACCTCTATTCGCCCGATCAACGAAAGCGTTTGCACGAAGTGCTCGCTCAACGTTTAGAGGGAGTGATCCAACCGGAGAACATCGTCGAAACGACCGCCGACCCGCGCGATGTCGAATACGTGGTCGAAGCGGCCGACGGGACGACGACCAGCCAATGGCGAAAGCCGAAACCGAACATCGAATCGCTGCAGCTAAAAATGCTGGAAGTCTTGGAGCAAGACGGGCTCGCATTGTTGGCGCTGAATGCGGCGATGTACTCGGCCGACAAATCGGATCGAATCGCCTCGTTGAAACTGAAAATTCGCAACGATCGCGCGAATCAACATATCTGGGGATACGCGGTGGTGAAAGCGACGACGGTCGCATTCAACCCGGCGCCGGTCGCCGACGTGCTCGGCGGCGGCGCGGTCGACGTGGCGATGGTTTGGCACTTGGCACATATCTACGGGATCGAAATGACCTGGGCCAACGCCGAAAAGTTGGTCAAATCGATCATACAAGCGGCTGGGTGGGTCACGCTGGGCGAACTGACGACCCATGCGATTATGTGGGGTTTCAAAGCGGTGACGCTCGGTTGGGGATCGGTGCTGACGGTCTTGCCGCAAGGCGCCGCCGCCGGGTATGGGTCTTACATTGTCGGCCAGTCGGCGAAATATTACTTTGAACATGGCGCGTCGTGGGGAAGCGAAGGCCCCAAATCGGTCGTTCACAAGATCCTCGACAAAACCGATCGCCAATCGGTGATCCAGAATTTGCGCGACGAGATATTGAAAAAACTGCGCGTCAATCAACACGCGAATCCCAACGGCTAACCCAAAACGTCAAGAAACGAAAAAAGCCGACCAAGCATGATCGCCTGGCCGGCTTCCGTTTATTTAAAGCGTCGCTTAAGCGCTGATCGTCGGCGCCGAATGATCGCCGCCGTTGGGGTGATCTAGCTGGAACTTGCTGAGCGTCGCTTGCAGGCCGTCGGCTCGCTCGTGCAGCGAGACGCCGGCGGTTTTCGTTTTTTCGGCGTGGGTGGTCGACTCTTTGGCCGAATCGTTGACGCCGGTAATGTTGCGAGAAATCTCTTGGCTCGCTTGGGCCGACTCTTGAATGCCGCTTGAGACGGTTCGCGCGGCGGTCGCGGCTTGAGCGATGTTTTTCGCCACTTCTTTTGCGGCGATCCCTTGCTCTTCGACGCTCGAGGCGATCGTGCGCGAAACTTCGTTCACGTCGTTGATTTCGGTCGTGATCTTACCGATCGATTCGACCGCTTCAAACGACGTTTGTTGAATCGCTTCGATCCGTTTACGAATGTCGTCGGTCGCCGTGGCGGTTTGCCGGGCCAACTCTTTCACTTCGGTCGCGACCACGGCGAAACCTTTTCCCGCTTCACCGGCTCGGGCCGCTTCGATCGTCGCGTTTAAAGCCAGCAAATTAGTTTGCTCGGCGATATCTTGGATCACTTGCATCACGCTGCCGATTTCGGCGGCCGCCGAGCCGAGGGCTTCGATCCGTTGATTGCTGGTCGCCGAAAGGTCGGCCACCGACGAAACGGAGGAAGAAGCTCGTTCGGCGTTACGAGCGATCTCGTTAATCGTGATCGACATTTCGTCCATCGCGGTCGCCACGCTGTTGATATTGGTCGACATCTGCTCGGTCGCTGACGCCATGCTGATCATGTTGGTCGACATTTCGTCGGCCGCGGCGGCGACGTTGGCCGCTTGCTCGGTCGTTTGTTGAGCGCCGTGCGAAAGATGCTCGGCGGTTCCGGTCAGTTCGTTCGACGAACCTTGCAAGATGTCGGAGGTCGTGACGACTTCGCCCAGTAGGTTCGCCAAATTATCGCGCATCTCGTTCATCGAATCGATCAAGATTCCAACTTCGGCGGTCGCTTTCGCTTGGCAGCGATTACGAAGATCGCCTGCGGCGATATCTTGTGCGAATTTCGCGGCCGCTTGAACCGGGATCGCAATTTTTCGCGAGAGGTAAATCGCGAAGATCGTCAGCAAGACCGCGGCCAACACGCCTAGCCCCACCGACCAAGCGACGACCGAGCCTTTCACGCTGCCGATGGTCGCGGCCATCGCATCGCTGGCGGCGAACATTTCGCGGGTGTCCATCTTGGCATTCATGCAGTAAGTCACGCCGTTCACTTCGACTGGGCCGTAGGCGATCAAGGTTTCTTCGCCGCGGTAGTCGTTTGTCGTCACCGTGCCGGACTCGCCTTTTTCAAACGTGGCGCGAGTCGCCGCCGTATCGACTTTTCCTTTTTCCGGATATTTCCAAGAGGCGAGCAGACTTCGATTTTCCGGATCTAAGTACGAATTGGAACGCATCAGATAGTCGGGGCCGACCAAGATCGTTTCGCCCGTTTCTCCTAGACCGTCGCGAACCGCCATGATGTCGAGCATGCTATCGACCGGCATCTGGAACATGGCGACGCCAATTTTTTCGTCGCCGTCAAAAATAGGCGAAGCGATAAAGCTGGCCGGCGCTTCATAAGAGGGAGCGTAACGTGCGAAGTCGACAAACGCGATCTCGTCGCGTTGCGTCGCCGCGCGCGCTTGGCGAAACGCTTCGCCAAGGTTGCTGTTGGCGTACGGGCCATTTAGCAATGAGGTCGAATAGTCGACTTCTTTGAAAACTGAGTAGACGATATCGCCCGATTCGGGATCGACCAGAAAGATATCGGCGAAGCCGAACTTTTCGAGATAGTCGCGCAGAATGGGATGAACCTTCGCATGCAGTTGCGAGTATTCGGTTTTGTCGGCCGAGTCGAGCAAATGCTTGGAGCCGAGCGCGTGCGCGTTTTTAAAGATATACGCATGTTGCAACGCCACCGAATCGTCATCGAGTTGGCTCCAATATTCGCGGGCCGATGGAGCTTTGCCGTCGTTGTTCTGGGCGTACGCGCTGGCGAACGGGCCGGAATAGTAGTTCAGCAATTCTTCGCGCATCGTCTTGATTTGTTCCGGAGCATATTCGGCGTCGCTACGGTAATTGCGAAAGGCGGTATGGAAGTCGCGCATCGCATCGACGACCATCCCATTTTCGGAGAAGGTACGAATCTGGTTATTGATCGTGCCGAAGTAATTGAGCAATTGTTTCTTTTTC
>JBITAD010000559.1:0-7078 GCA_044439945.1 Blastopirellula sp. JB062 | reverse complement strand
ATTCGAACTTGGGACCTCGTCGTTATCAGCGACGCGCTCTAACCAACTGAGCTATGCGCCCTTGTTGACGGCATTGCCGTAACAGGAATTCGTTATTCTAGGCAGCGAGCCCGACTTGTCAAACGGGCTACGGGGCGATGACGAAAAATATGGCTGTTTAGAAGTAGGAATTGGTCGAAAACTGCGACAAGTTAAGGGTTCGCCCCGTAAAAAGGAAACGAAAATATTCGGAATGGTTCGCCTTGCGGTCGCCGATTCGTCGAAAATTGATGGTGAACTAGAACGGGAAAATGTGGATAATCCCTAGTGCTGTCACCACTGGAGTCTCACAGAAGCAAGGACGCAAGAAAAATGGCGATATTCAAGCCGTACTCTACTCTCTCGTTGGCCGCCGCGCTTGCCGCCGCGGCAACAGGGACGCTACAGGCCGCGACGCCCACCGTCGAGCAGGCGCTGCAGCTGACGCCTTTACAAGAGGTTGAATACGAAATTCCCGAAGCCGACGAAATCGCGAAATGCACGATTCGCGGCGAAAAAGTGAATGGAGCGACCGGCTGGGTCGTTTACGGCCCTGCCGGCGAAAAGCTGCGTCAATTCGTCGATACCAATGGCGATAACAAAGTCGACGTGTGGGCTTATTACCATAACGGGATCGAGGTTTATCGCGATCTGGATACCGACTTTAACAGCAAGGCCGACCAATATCGGTGGTTGGCGACCGGCGGATCTCGCTGGGGATTCGACGAAAACGAAGACGGCGTGATTGATCGTTGGGAGATTATTTCGCCTGAAGAGGTTTCGGCTGAGATCGTCGCCGCCGTTCGCGATAAAGACGTTGCTCGTTTTCGGGCATTACTGTTGACCGCGAAAGAGGCGAAAGAGCTGGGCCTTGGCGAAGAAAAAGCGGCCGAGCTTGTGCGTTCGTTGACGGCCGCCGCCAACGACTTCGGAAAGTGGGCCGATTCGCAAACGGCCGTTAAAAGCGGTACCAAATGGGTGCATTTCGGCGCAACCCGACCAGGAATTGTGCCGGCCGGAACCGACGGCGCCGACCAAGATCTGCTGGTCTACGAAAATGTAGCCGCAGTCGTCGAAACCGGCGGCGAGCATAGCCAGATCGATATCGGAACGCTGGTCAAATTGGGGAACTCTTGGAAAGTCATCTCGGCGCCGCGCAGTGCGGCCCTTGCGGGAACGCCTGCCCAGGGCTTCTTTTTTCAGGCATCCTTCGCTAACAGACGACCGGAAATGGAAGGGGGCGACGGACGCCCTGCCGTCAACGCCGAGACCCAAAAACTGCTAGACGAGCTCGAATCGCTAGACGAAAAAATGACGGCGGCGACAACGCCTGCCGCCAGGCAAGATCTGGCGAAAGAACGAATTGCCGCGATCGAGGCGTTGGTTGCCGCTAGCGAGGCGGGCGAGTCGCGTGACAACTGGTTGCGCCAGTTGGCCGACGCTATGAGCGCTGGAGTGCAGACGAACGAATATCCAGGCGCGATGGCGAAGCTAGAAAAATTGGCTGATGCGACCGCCAAGGATTCGCCAGGCAGCGACGTCGCATCGTATGTGCAGTTTCGCCGTTTAAGCGCAGACTATACGAAGCAATTGCAGGACCCCAATGCGAATTTCACGAAGGTGCAAGACGCCTGGCTTGAAAACCTCGCCGGATTTGTGAAGGAATATCCGAAAAGCGACGACGCCGCCGAGGCGATGTTGCAATTGGCGATCGCCAATGAGTTTGCCGGCGAAGAAGAGAAGGCGAAAGCTTGGTACGCCCAAATTCGAGATGATTTTGCCAAGACTACGTTGGCCAAAAAGGCCGAAGGTTCGCTGCGGCGTTTAAATTCGGTCGGCAAAACGATTTCGGTGAGCGGCAAAACGCTCGATAACAAAACGGTGAGCCTTGCGTCGCTAAAAGGGCGGGTCGTGCTGGTCCACTTTTGGGCGACTTGGTGCGAGCCTTGCAAGCAAGATCAGTCGGTCATGCGGCAATTGCAAGCGAAGTACGGACGGAAGGGATTCGAACTGATTGGAGTCAGCCTTGATTCCGATAAGTCGGAACTTGCCAAGTACATGGCGCAGTCACGATTGACGTGGCCGCAAATCTACGAAGATGGCGGGCTCGACAGCCCGTTGGCGACCGATCTTGGCGTACTGACGTTGCCGACGATGTTTTTGGTCGGCGCCGACGGCAAGGTGATCAGCCGCAATATTCATGTCAGCCAGCTCGACGCCGAGTTGGGCAAGCTGCTGAAGTAAGCGACGAGCCGGCAAGGCTCTTGCAATTGAGATGGTAAGCCGCTCCCCAGGGAGCGGCTTTTTTTGTGACAAAATGGGGCGATTACGAAAACTGCTCTTCGGGATTGGCGGCGACTTTAGTAAAAAACTCCCTTCTGGATGGAAAAGACGAAAAAAGCTGTTCGGGACAAGGATGTCTCGGCGGCAGGGTTAGGTTTATTTCTTCGAGGGCACGGATGCTAGGATTACTTCACGCTGTCGACGGCAAGGGATTGTGGCTGTTGGCTGTCGTCTATCTATTAAGTGCCGCGTGGGTGACGCTTGCCCGCAAGCGTCGGTTGGCTGGTTGGCTGGCGACCGCATGCCGGTTGGGCGCCGTGGCGTCGATGGCGATCGTTTGCGGACTTGCCGTGTTACAGATTGCGATCAATTGTCCTTATTGGATATGCAGCGCCAGCGTGCTGTCGTTGTTGGTCGTCGGTTGCGTCTTCGACGGGCAAGGAACTCGCGTCACCTATCAAGCGATATGATCGACAAGGTCGAAGGACGCGACTTGTAGCGTTTTTCTTGTCCCTCCCCTTCTCTTTATATATAGAGAGAGGTTCGCGCGGTGGTCCTAGCACGGCGACGGGCAAGCGGTTTCATGTAGATGGCCGCAGCAACTGCTGGCCTTGCTGTCTTGCTGGCGATTCGTCTCTGGTTCTCGCGTCTTTTTGGCGCCGAAAGTCTCTTACTTTTCGGCATGATTGCCAAAACCGGAAAAAAACCTACCTTTCGGAGCGCTGAATTGCCGAAATCAATGCTAGAAGTCTGCCGCTGCTGTTTTCGAATGATGCGGCGACGTTGCCAGACTTCCGCAAATAAATAAGTCATTTATTCGTTTCGGTCGCAGCAAACCGAGCGAGTTCGTTAGACATGTCGCACTGCAATCAGGAGGCGATGATGCGATTTTCGTGGATCGGGAGCGCCAGCACGTTCCTTTTATTCGCGCTGCCGATGTTCGCTTCGGCCCAAGCGCCAGGAAAGCAAGTACCGCTAGGCTTGCCGGGAACCGTTGGACAGCCTGCCGCCTATCAGCAGCAAATGCCTCCTGGTTATTCGCCCGGTCAGCAAGTTCAGCAGGTCGGCTTTCATGGTCAAGCTTGCCCACCGATGCACCATGGACATCATGGAATGATGCGCGGCAACGGCGATCCAGGTTATGGCGCGCCGGGCATGGGCGGAGCCCCGGGGTATCCCGGCTTCGGCGTCGATCAATATCCGAAGCAGCATGCGGCCGCGGCGTATCCGTACATTGGTCCG
Organism: Blastopirellula sp. JB062; assembly: GCA_044439945.1. Classification (GTDB taxonomy): domain Bacteria; phylum Planctomycetota; class Planctomycetia; order Pirellulales; family Pirellulaceae; genus Blastopirellula. The sequence goes on along the minus strand of JBITAD010000559.1, from coordinate 3,535 downwards.
CATTATCCGTACCCGCAGATTCCGCTAGGTTGGCAGAAAGTGAGCCTTGAGTGGGATGACGGTTATTGGTGGCTCGACTTTAAAAATCGTAAACCGAAGCATCACTAAACTGTGACGCTTAGAGAGAGATTGCCGAGGGCCTCGTCGCACTGCGAGGCCCTTATTTTGCGCGGATATCAATTTTGAGGTCCTTTGTGTCCTTAAAATCGAAAAAATTGTGCCATTAGGACGCTCGCATTGCCGACAACTAATGACAGTTATGCCGCATCCGCGGTGCGTAGCGAAACGCAAGCGACGCAGCATGAGCAGCAAACGTATTCGCCGGTCGACGATTCATGGTCGACGTTTCCGGCCCGCAACGGGAACGATGGCGGACGTCATTCAATCGGATCGCTTACGGATATACTCAGGAGGGGGAATCATGCGACGATTTTGGACCATGGCGCTACTGGCGGCGATTACGCTCGCCCCAGTTGCAGCAGCGAACGCCGACGACGCGGAGATCTCGCGTCAGATCGTCGATCAGCTCAAAGCGAAGAAGGCGGAAGGAAGCCTTAAGGGCTTTAATATCGGGCTCAGCGTCGAAAACGGCGTGGTCTGGCTAGAAGGACACGTCTCGAACAAGTCGCAACACGATATGGCGATCGACATCGCTCGCCGCGTATCAGGCGTCGAGCAAGTTGTTGACGGCGTTTCGGTCAACAATCCTGATCCGGTCGTGCAAGGAGCTTTGGTTTCGGGAACGGAAGCGGTTGAGCCGCAAAATCAGCCTCGCGAACTGCAAGCGCAGCCGATCGGATTTGGCGAAGCTGCGCAAGTTGCCGCGACCGCCCCTGTCGCTCCGCGGATGCTTCGCCCGGTTCCCGGCGCCGCGCAGCAATCGCCGGTCGAAACCGCCGCTTTACCGAATTATCAGCCGACGCAAGCTCCGGCCGCAGCTCCGGCGCAAGGTCAGATGCCGCGTGCTTTCGCCCCGGCCGGTACCAAAAGTTTTCAATACGCCTCAGCTCGCATGCAGCCGCCGGCGGCCGTTCAACCGCCAGCCTATTACCCGACTGCTTCGGGCTATGCCGCTCCGGTCCGTTATGACAATCCGCAGATGCCCGGCTACGCTTGGCCTGCTTACGCGGCTTACCCGAACTACGCAGCCTTGCAATATCCAAAGCAGTATTCTCCGGCTGCGTGGCCTTACATCGGTCCGTTTTACCCTTATCCGCAAGTTCCGCTCGGATGGCGTAAAGTCACCATGGAATTCAATAAGGGCTGGTGGACGGTCGACTTCAAGGCTCGTCGTCATTACCGCTAATTGTCAACTTTCGTAAGCGATACCATCACCGATAGCGAGTAGCCGTTAAGCCAGGGCGAAAGCTTGATGGCGATCCGAACCCCTGAAAGATTGCTGCCTTTCAGGGGTTTTTTTATGCGCGGGTCAAATATTTCGGTCTCCTTTTATGAAATTGCGTTGCGATCGGAAAAGGCCGCAAGTTTGATACAGCTTCACACGATAAATAGCACTAGCAGCAAATGCCGCGCAGTAGTGCGGCGACCTAATGGATTGGGCTTCGCCCGCAAATACAGCGCCCTGGCAATACTGAGAGGTTGATCCATGTACCGTATAAGCCTTCGCACCGCCCTTGTCTTGGCGATTGCGACGTCGACGCTAAGTAGCGTCGGCTGTACGACTCAAGGTCCTTTTTTGGGGCCGTTCTTTATGCCGTTTCCGGTTTCGCCTTACTTTCAAGAAGCGAAAGAAGACGAATTCTTAGAGCACGAGCGGTATGGCCGCGTGCCGATTCTGCCGCCGATTCCGCCTGGTGGACCGCACGTCGCTTTGGATCCGCCGAGCGATGACGAGGTGATGCGCGCTTTGGAGCGAGCTCGCCCGACCGAAGGCGGCATGCCGTTCCTGCACGAAGTGAATCGAAACAACGTTCGCATCAAGAAGGAAAAGATCGCCGACTACGTCGATCCGCCTCGCGTGATGCCGCTTGTCGGTCCGGTTCAGTTGCACCATGCTCATTACAAATGCACGGTCAACTTTACCGAAGTCAAGCGAATCGGCTGGCCCTTCCCGCATACGCTTGTTGACGAAGAGACGGTCGAAGTGGTTTACATTGACCACAACCACCTGCATCGGGTCGGCGACCCTTACGAAGGTTCTCAAGTCATGGGGCCGCCCAAGCGATAACTCGCTGGCGAGCCTGACCGATACGAACCGCGTCTACGCCCAGACGCGGTTTTTTTATGCGCCTGTCGTGCTATAGGCCGTAGCGATTAAAATCAAGACTATGACGAAGCCGCCGGCCAGATCGAGTTCGCCAGACCCCTATTCAGGGCGGCGGATGGTGGTGCGCACGCCGACTGCGTTGACCGAGAATCTGCCCGACTGGGGCGTTGCGATTCTCGAGAGTCATCATGCTCCCGGCTTCGAGATGGAGTGGCGATCGCACCCATTCATTAAAATCTTGTACGTCTTGGCCGGTCAGGGGCAGATTTATTTAGGCGGCGATTGTTACGCCGTTTCGCCCCGCGATATCGTCGTGGTTCCCGCCCAACGGCGCAATCGGATCGAAGATGACCCAAGCGCGCCGATGTCGCTCTATATTCTTTGCATCGAAAAGCGGTTGCTGGGGTTTGATCCGCATGTCTCGGCTGTTTTGCCCTATGGCAAGCAGGCGTGCCAGCCTCATTTTTCGCAACGGATCGAACGGCGGTTGCGTCGCTTGCTCTATCAGCAATGGCAAGGCGATCCGACGGCGCCGCTGGCGATGGTCGCCAACGCGTTGGAGGTCTTGTCGCTGTTGACGTCTGAAGCGATTCCCTCAGGAGAGTCGGTTAGCGATCTCAGTTTAGAGCCCGACGTCGACGAGGTCGCCGCTTATGTGCGTCATGTCGACGCTTATTTTTTTGAAGCGACGACGATTGACGACGTGGTTAAAGAGTTGGGAATGCCCCGGCGACGTTTTACGCATATTTTTCGCCGTTTAACGGGAGAAACCTGGCTGAATTACGTGCAACGGAAGCGGGTGCAGCATGCTTGCCGGTTGTTGGAGGAGTCGGATCGAACGATTGCGTCGATCGCCTTTGAGTGCGGTTTCGCCGAATTGTCGACGTTCTATCGCGCTTTTAGAAAAATCTGCGACGTCACGCCGAAAGCCTGGCGAAAAACGCATCGCGAATAAGACGCAAGCCGGCGAAATATTCGCCAGCTTGCGTCGTTGGGCGGCTACGCTTTTTTGACGACGCCTTTTGACTTTAACCCCTTGCCGACGGTCTGCATGAATTGCGGTCCGGTGACGCCCATCGAGAGATAAATGCTCATCAGACCGTCTACCGACATCTCGACCGGCTGAACCGCATCGCAAGGGACGAACACAATGCCGCCGGTCATCGGCAAAGGCGATGTCGGCAGGTAAACGCCGTGATATTCGACGCCGTTTATCTCGTAGCGATCGGCGGTCGGCATCAGCGCCAGGATGCCGGTGCCGTTTTCTTTGCCGAACATTACGAAAACCGCCTGCATGCCGCGCAGTTC
>JBITAD010000558.1:0-7094 GCA_044439945.1 Blastopirellula sp. JB062 | reverse complement strand
GTTGGCGTTTTGTAAGCTGGCGGATTCAAGACGTGCGCCGCGGAAATCAGCATGACGCAGATCGGCGATATCGAGGATTGCGCCCCGTAAGTCGGCGCCGGCAAAATCAGCGTATGCCAGCGGTAGGCTCGAAAGATTGGCGCCGCGATAAGTATCTTGAGACAAGCGGTGTAGCGTTTGACCTGTCTCGCGATGTCGAATTTCGATCGGCATAATTTCAACAGCGCCTAAGCAGGGAGAATTTCAGATTCGTCTTCCCCCCTTCAAGCAAAAAAGCGAAAAGGATATCGCGGATCGCTTCGGTAATAGGATGAGGCGTGCGTGCGAGCAGCCGTTCACGCCGATGCCAACTACCGCAAAGGTGGGTAAAACCGAATATAAAGAGAGCGCTGGTCGCTCCCTAGAGTTTCCGCTTTAGTTTTTGATGAAGTTTTGGCGCGTATTTAGTATCTGTCAGCGGGAAACGCCGTCAGGAAGCCTGTATGAAGTTCAAAGTCGATATCGACGTTTACCGCGGTCCCCTCGATCTGTTGCTCTATTTAGTGCGTAAGCATGAAATCGATATTCGCGATATTCCAATCGCGATGGTCACGGAACAGTACGTGATTTATCTCGACATCCTGAAGCATCTCGACGTGGACGCGGCCGCCGACTTTTTGGAAATGGCGAGCACGCTGGTCGAGATTAAGTCGAAATTGCTACTGCCGGGCGTCGAAGCGGATGAAGAGCTAATTGACGATCCGCGCGAGCAATTGGTCGAACGATTGCTCGAATATAAGCGATTTAAGGATGCGGCCGGATTGCTAGACGATCAGGGCCGCGCATGGAACCGTCGATTTGCCCGCTTGTCCGACGACCTGCCGCCGCGCCGGATTGATCCGGCTGACCAGCCGATTCATGAGGTCGAACTTTGGGATTTGGTGAGCGCGCTAACTCGTATCGTCCGCGATAATAAAACCGTCCAGCCGACGAACATTGTTTACGACGATACGCCGATTCGGGTCTACATGGAGCGAATCCATGGTCGCATCGTCGCTGAGCAGCGCGTTTCATTTACGTCGACGTTTGAAAGCGAGATGCCCAAGGGGGTTATTATCGGGCTGTTTCTGGCAGTCTTAGAACTGGTGCGTCATTGCGGAGTCATCGCTCAGCAGCCAGAGCCGCATGGCGAGATCTACTTAACGGCGGGGCCTGATTTTACGACTGAATTTACGTTGACCGACGTCGACGACTACTCGGCGGCGCCAGGTGCAGCCGAGCCTAACGCTGAAGAAGACGCGCCTTCGCCAGATTCGCCGTAGGTGATCGCGATACGTGATGAGCCGCTTGCTACTCGATCCAGCCGCCGCCCAAAACCTGATCGCCGTCATAGCAGACGACCGCTTGCCCAGGCGCTACGCCGCGACGAGGTTCGTCGAAACGGACGGCGATGCGATCATCAGGCAATCGCTGAACGGTCGCCGCCGCGGCTTGGCTGTTGTATCGGATTTGCGCACGGCATCGAAACGATTCGTGGGGGGAATCGACGAGCCAATTGCAGTCGCGCGCGGTCAATTCGGTTCGTCCTAGCTCCGCTTTCTCGCCGATGACGACCCGATTCGACTCTGCGTCGATTCTGACGACGAAGCGGGGCTCGCCCAGCGCGACGCCTAGACCTTTGCGCTGTCCGATGGTGTATTTTTCGATGCCGTCGTGCGTGCCGACGACTTCGCCCGACGTGGTAACGATCTCGCCGGCCGTTTGTAAGTTTTCGCGGCGCGACTTGATAAACTCGTCGTGTTTGCCCGAGGTTACGAAACAGATTTCTTGGCTATCTTTTTTGTCGGCGACGCGCATGCCGATCTGGCCGGCGATCTCTCGGATGCGTGATTTTTCAAACTGTCCAACCGGCAGCAGCATTCGGCGCAGATATTCTCGGCCGATCCCAAATAGCACGTAGGTTTGGTCTTTGCTGGGATCGACCCCGCGAACCAGTCGAGGCGGATCATTCTCGTCGTCGGCGATCAGCCGAGCGTAATGCCCGGTCGCCACATAGGGGGCCCCGACGCTGTCGGCATAGTCGAACAGTTTGCCGAATTTGATCCAGTTGTTGCACATCACGCACGGATTGGGGGTACGGCCTGCGACATACTCTTCGACGAAGTAGTCGATAATTTGGCCGAACTCGCGCTGTAAATTGAGCGCATAAAAGGGGATGCCCAGGTTGTCGGCGACGCGTCGTGCGTCTGCGGCGTCGCTCGCGCTGCAGCAACCTTGTTTGTGATCAGGCCGATTGTTGAGAATCGGCAAGGCCGATTGGCCGTCGATTTGGCAGCTAGCAACGGGCGACTCTTCGCCGTGGCGCATAAAAACGCCGATCACTTCGTGCCCCTCTTCTAGCAATAGATGGGCGGCGACGCTGCTATCAACACCCCCCGACATGGCCAGCACAACTCGCGCCATTAGTTTACTTGCCCCTTGTAAAGCCCGCAGATTGCCCCCGTGGGCCGCTGCACCGCTTAGAATGAACAAAGCTTTGAATTATACAGGGTATTCCGAATAATGCGGCAGATCACAGCAAGCCGATAACCCTCCCGTCGCGAATGTCGTTTGTCCGATTTTTCTAGAAGAGCGCAATCCTGCCAGCAGCGGTCGCCCCGCACACGCCGCTGATCGGACCCGAGCGATCACGACACTTAACCCCCTAGCGAATATGATACGCCTTCCGGAAGCTCGAGGCACACGCCTCGCTCCACTGACCGGCATTTCGACCGATGAGTTGCATCTGTGGAGCATTCCGCTTCATGCCGGCAAGTCTCAGGTCGCCCAGCTGCGCGAGCTGTTATCAGCTTCTGAGCGAGAAAAAGCGGATAGCTTTATTCTGGCGGAACAGACTGAGCGATACGTCGTTTGTCGCGGCGCCGTCCGTCAAATTGTGGCGGGTTATCTCGAAATCGCGCCGCAACAATTGGCCGTGACGAGCGGAGAGTTCGGCAAACCGCAGCTTGAACAACGGGATTCGCTTTGGTTTAATGTCACCCATTCAGGTGGCTTGGCGGTGTTGGCCGTATCGACTATCGGAGAAGTTGGCGTCGATATTGAGCAGATCCGGCAAGTGCGCGGCTTGCCGCGCATGGTCGATCGTTGTTTGGCCCCGTGCGAGCGCCCCGATGTTTTACGTTTGCCGTCCCAAGAGCAGGATCGCCAATTTTTGCGTTATTGGACGCATAAAGAGGCTTATTTAAAGACATTTGGCGTAGGGATTCGCCGGCCGCTTGAGAAGCTCGAAATTGACTTGATGGCGCCGCCGTCACGGCGAGTGGTGAACCATTTTGGTCATTTTTCTGACGAAACTCCCCCTTCGGTCACGGAGTTTTGTCCGGCTGAAGGCTATGTGGGGGCGATTTCGGTATGTGGAGCTTTGCCGAGCGAAATTGCCGCCCAGGCATGGGTCGGTGGTCGCTTTCGGTCGCAACGTGTAGGATAAATCGATTACGTAACGACGTGAGAGGACCTACATGACAAGCGACAAATCGGCCGCCGGCGCGACCGCCTCGGCGGAAGAGATCCAAGAGTGGATGGTCGCCTATCTTGCTCGCGAGCTAGATACGGCGCCGCAGTCGATCGACGTGACCGCGCCCTTCGAGAACTTTGCGCTCGACTCCGCCGCAGCGATCGGCATGACGGGCGACTTAGAGCAATGGCTCGGACGCCGCATTGATCCGACCGTCGTCTACGATTATCCGACGATCGAAGAATTCTCGGAATATTTGGCCGACATGCGATAAAGACGCCGAACGATAGCTCAGGCGGCGCCACGATCGAATCGCGAAATCGCTACAATGGTCGATTGAGTTTCTCGCCGCTCGTTTTGTCGCTTCCCGCCTAGGAAGCGATTCGTACGGTCGTCCTTCACAAAGCCTCGACGTAGATAGATTACCGCGATGCATCTACCTCATTCGCCGATCGCCGTTGTCGGCGTCGGTTGCCGTTTTCCTGGTGCGGCCGATATCGCCGCCTATTGGGAGCTTCTCTCCGGCGGCGTTGACGCGATACGGGAAACGCCTCGTGATCGTTGGGATGTCGACGCACTTTACGACGCCGAGCCGGCGACGCCAGGCAAAACCAGCACCCGCTGGGGCGGCTTTCTCGACGACGTCGCCGACTTCGATCCCGCTTTTTTCGGCATCTCGGGACGCGAAGCCGAAAAAATGGATCCGCAGCAGCGTTTGCTGTTAGAAGTCGCCTGGGAAGCGCTCGAGCAAGGGGGCATTCCGGTCGATGGCTTGGCCGATTCGCCGACTGGCGTTTTCGTCGGCATTAGTAACAGCGATTATTCGCGTTTGATGTTTCGCGGGCTCGATTCGCTAACAGCCTACAGCGCCACCGGCACCAGCCTTTCGATCGCCGCCAATCGAATCAGCTATTTGTTCAATCTGCGCGGCCCGAGCGTCGCCGTCGACACGGCTTGCTCTTCTTCGTTGGTCGCCGTCCATCTTGCTTGTCAAAGCTTGCGCAGCGGCGAATCGAATCTTGCGCTGGCAGGCGGGGTCAACATGATGCTGACCCCGGAAGGGACGATTACCTTTTCGCAAGCTCGCATGATGTCGCCTGATGGGCGTTGCAAAACATTTGACGCCAAAGCCGACGGCTACGTGCGCGGCGAAGGGTGCGGCGTAGTCGTGCTAAAACGGCTTGAAGACGCCGAGCGCGACGGCAACCGAATTTTGGCGGTCGTACGCGGGTCCGCGGTGAACCAAGACGGTCTGACCAATGGTCTGACCGCGCCGAACGGGCCGTCGCAACAAGACGTCTTGCGCGCCGCATTGAACGACGCGCATTTGAATCCGCATGACGTCGAATATGTCGAAGCGCACGGTACCGGCACTTCGCTGGGCGATCCGATCGAAGTGCGCTCGCTGAAAAGCGTCTTGGCGATCGATCGCCCTGTTGAGAAGCCGTTGCGTATCGCGTCGGTCAAAACCAATATCGGGCATCTCGAATCGGCGGCCGGGGTCGCCGGGTTAGTCAAGTGCATCCTATCGCTGACTCATCAGCAAATACCGCCCCATCTGCACTTTCAAGAGCTCAATCCGTACATCGACTTATCCGATGCGCCGATCGAGATTCCTCTGGCGCCAACTGCATGGAAAGCTCCGTCAGGCCAGCGCAACGCCGGGGTCAGCGCGTTCGGTTTCGGCGGGACCAACTGCCATGTGATCGTCGGCGATTACGCCGGCGGTCTCGAAAAAACGGCGTTGACCGATTTTCAGCGTCCCCAGCATTTATTGGCGTTGTCGGCCGCAAACCGTTCCGGCTTATCGGAAGTCGCCGAGCAATACGCCGAACTCATCGCGGAAAATTCTGACCTGGAGATCGCCGATCTTTGTTATTCGGCGAACGTCGGTCGCACCAAACTAGGAGTGCGCCAGGGCTTGGTCGTCGATTCGCGCGAGGCCGCGTTGAAGCAACTTCGCCAACTCGCGAACGCGTCCCAGGACGAAGAGAACGGCGCCAAACGCCGCAAGCAGAAAACGGCTTTTCTCTTTACAGGGCAAGGCTCGCAATACTTCGGCATGAGCCGTACGCTTTACGAGACGCAGCCGATCTATCGCGCAACGCTTGATCGTTGCGCGTCGATTCTGGCTCAATATGACGTGCCGTTGATCGACATTTTGTTTGGCGACGACGCCGAGGCGGTCAATCAAACCGCGTATACGCAGCCGGCGCTTTTCGCCGTCGAATACGCCCTGTACGAGCTTTGGAAGTCATGGGGCGTCGAGCCTGACATGGTCATCGGGCATAGCGTCGGCGAGTATGTCGCGGCGTGCGCCGCACGCGTGTTTCTGTTGGGCGACGCTTTGAAATTAATTGCCCTTCGCGGCAAGTTAATGAACTCGCTGCCTGCGGGCGGCGGCATGGTGGCGATCTCGGCGGGGCCGGCGGTCGTTGATCCGTTGGTCGTCGCCCAGGGAGGTAAGTTGACGGTCGCCGCTTATAACAGTTCTCAGCAGACGGTTATTTCCGGCGATCTGGCCGCGCTAGAAGAGGCGATTGCGGCATGCGAAAAGCAGGGCGTTCGCGCAACTCGCCTGACGGTCTCGCATGCGTTTCATTCGCCTCTGATGGACCCGATTCTCGACGAATTTGAAGAGGCGGTCAGTCAGATCAAGCTCTATCCGGCGTCGATTCCGCTGGCCTCAAATTTGACCGGCGAATGGGCTGGCGACGAAATCACGACGCCCCAATATTGGCGCCGCCACCTGCGCGAAGCGGTTCGCTTTGGCGACGGCATGGCGCTGCTTGGCAAGAAAGGGGCGAAGGTCTTTATCGAGATCGGCCCGAACCCGATCTTGACGGGGCTCGGCCGCGCGACCCTTGATAGTCGGCAACTTCATTGGCTTCCTTCGCTCCGCGCGAAACGAAACGAGTGGCAAACTTTACTCGGCTCGTTGGGACAACTGTTCGAACTCGGCGGCAAAATCGACTGGCTAGGATTTGAAGCCGGTTACGCACGCAAACGAATCGATCTTCCGACTTATCCGTTTCAGAAAACGCGATTTTGGGCGCCAGACAACATGTCAGCCGCCGTCGCCGGAGAGCCTTCGACCGGCGGTAGAGCGACTCCGATTGCGGGCGGTCATCCCTTGTTGGGCGTCTCTCATCCGACGGCGCTGGACGAAAAGTTGTATGAGTCGACCTTGTCGGCGTCGCGTCCGAGCTATCTCCGCGATCATCAACTGTTCGGGCAGCCGGTTTTTCCGGCGACCGGTTATTTCGAGATCGCGCTGGCGGCCGGTCGAGATCATTTTGCGGCGGCGAACGTCGCGATTGAAGAGCTGAACGTGCATCAGCCGCTTGTGCTCGACGAAACGCTCCGAACCGTTCAAACCTTGGTTTCGCCAGGCGACTCGGTCTGCGATTTCCGAATCCTGAGCTGCGAACGATCGGGCGAGTTGGACGCTGTCTGGAAACTGCACGCTTCGGGCAAGCTTGCGCTTAGCGACGCGATCCCCGCCGAGTTGAAGTTGCAAGACGTTTATTATCGGATGGAAAGGGAAATCGAAGTCGAGCCCTTCTACGCCGCTTGTCGCGCGAGCGGCTTAGACTACGGC
>JBITAD010000557.1:6482-7108 GCA_044439945.1 Blastopirellula sp. JB062 | reverse complement strand
TTTGAGGCGAACCCATCGACCGTTGCAGATGTCGAAATTTGAAAATGCTTTTTTCCCCAGGCAATCAGTCCTGCTTTAATCGGAGTTCGCAAAAATGGAATCAGGAGGGCGAAGCCAGTCAAATCCGTCAATATTCCAGGCGTAATTAACAGTACTCCGGCAAAAGAAATCAGCACGGCGTCAAACAGCGAATCGGTCGGCAAGCGTCCTTGACCAAACTCGCTTTGAATCCGTCGATAGGTCGCGAATCCTTGATTTCTTGCTAGCATCGAACCGATAAAGCCGGTTACAACAACCAACGCCAAGGTGAACAGAGGATCGGTTGCGCTCGCCAAAAACAACAGCAGCGTCAGTTCGACGGTGGGTACTAAAATAAAAAATAACAGTAAGATTCCCAGCACGCGTTTTCTCTCAAAAAAATGAAATCGACATTCGCCCCTATTTTATCAGGCTCCACCTCATTTTAGAGGCTCGCCCGAAAAGGGTAATACGCCGCACTCCGTTCACTCTTGTCAGGCAGCACCTTAAAATGAATTCGCCGCCGACCGCCTGATCTTTCGCCTAAACGAACGCGACACTCGGATGAATTTGGAACGGACCGAACTGCAATCTGACGGCGAACTCAA
>JBITAD010000557.1:5655-6472 GCA_044439945.1 Blastopirellula sp. JB062 | reverse complement strand
AGAACAATTAAGCCTTCGTCGAACGCGCCCGCCGAAGGAAATCCCGGGCTATTCGATCGAGCGTTTTCTGGGCGCTGGCGCTTACGGCGAAGTCTGGTTCGCCGTCGCGGCGAACACCGGGCGCTTGGTTGCGATCAAATTCTACAATCATCGGGCGTCGATGGAGGACAGTTTGATCGCCCGAGAGGTCGAAAAGCTCGTTTTTCTCTCCGCCGACCGCTATGTGGTCCAATTACTTGACGTCGGTTGGGACTCTGATCCGCCCTACTACGTAATGGAATACGTCGAGAGCGGCTCGCTGGAAGACTTATTGAAACGAAATGGGCCGCTTCCCGTCGAGCGAGCGGTCGCAATTTTCCATGACATCGTCATCGGCTTGTTACACGCCCACGCCAAAGGGATTTTGCATTGCGATTTGAAGCCTGCGAATATCTTGCTGGATCAAGACGGCAAAGCTCGGTTGGCCGATTTCGGGCAATCGCGTCTCTCGCACGAACAAAAACCGGCGCTTGGGACTCTGTTTTACATGGCGCCGGAGCAAGCCGAGCTTAACGCCGTCCCGGATGTAAGCTGGGACGTCTACGCACTAGGCTCCATTTTGTATTCGATGCTGACGGGGGCCCCGCCGTTTCGCAGCCCCGGCGCGATCGGCGAAATTGACTCTGCAGCCGGACTCACGGCGCGTTTAGACCGCTATCGGCAAATCATTCAGCATGCCGACGTGCCTGTCGCGCATCGCGACGTACCAGGCGTCGATCGCGAACTGGTTGATATTATCGATCGGCAATTGTCAGTCAATCCGCGACGTCGATTTGCC
>JBITAD010000557.1:0-5645 GCA_044439945.1 Blastopirellula sp. JB062 | reverse complement strand
GTGCGTCAGCGAAATCGCGAACGTCGCCCATTGGTCTGGCTCGGCGTGATCGCGCCGGCAATCTTACTGGCGATCATGCTGGCGTTTGGCGTTTGGGGCTATTCGGCGGCGGTAAGCGATTCGGCCGAGGCGCTTGCTTCCGAAAGTTGGATCAGCAACCAATTTGCGGCTGAATTAGCGGCGACGAACGTCGCGCATGACATCGAAACGCTGTTTGACGACGCCGAACGGTTCGCATCCCGTTCCGACGTTCTCGCTACCTTGCAAACGACGCTTGAAACGCCTGAGTTGAAAGACCTGCTGACCCAACTGCGCAGCCCCAACCTGCCGATGCCGGAAAGAGCCCGGCTGGTTCGTGAATTTCAGAATCATGCGGCACGCGAACCATTGCAAAAACTTGTTACCGATCGGTGGGCGGATGGCGGCGGACGCTACGCCAGTTGGTTTTTACTCGACAAATATGGCTTCCATATCGCCTCCTCGGCCGGCCAAGCGGTCGACTCGCCGGTCGGCGGCTATTACGGCTATCGATCCTACTTTCATGGCGGCAAAGAAGATTTTTCTCATCCGGCGATCGACCCGCGATATCACGCTTCGGTTCCTCCGGCAGGCGGCGTCTATCCTAGCGCCACGGATAAAACGCATCTTTCCGCCGTCTTTTTGAGCACGGCAAGCAACACTTGGAAATGTGCGGTCTCAGCGCCGATTCGAGTCGACGGCGAGACGATCGCAGTCGCCTCATTAACGATCAACGTCGGAAATTTCCCGCGGTTCGAAGGCTCGCCGGAGCAATTTGCCGTGCTGATTGATGAGCGACCAGGACCGCAAAGGGGCATGATTTTGCAACACCCGCTCTTCGATGATTTATTACATAACGAGTCGCGACTGCCCGATCAGTTCTGCGAGGATCAACGCTTGCGGGTCGATATCGACGCCTTAAGCAACGACCAGGTTTACGACTATGTCGATCCGCTTTCGCTTGATCCGGCAGGCTCTAGTCTGGTCGGGCCCTGGATCGCCGCAACGCAATCGGTACGAATCTCGCCAAGCGGAGCCAACGAACCGCGTTCGACCGGTCTGGTGGTATTGGTTCAAGAGAAACAAGCGGCCGCAGTTGGGCCGATTCACACGCTCGGAAAAAAACTAGCGTACGCAGGCATTTTCGCCATGGCGATCATCGTTGGGTTGGCGGCGACGATCTGGGGTTTCGTATTACGAAGCAATTCGCGCGGAGCAGGCGGCAAGTTTTCGGGAAGCGCAACCAGCGCGACTCCGATTCATGATTTAGAGACGGTCATTCTGCCCAAAAATCGTGGTAAATAACTCCCAAGCTTATCCAGGTTGACAGCCCTACAGGATTCTCGTAGCTTGAGCGGTTCTCTATGAGGCTGCCGGGGACTTCCCCTGCAAGGAAGACGCATCAACCGGATTGCAGCAGGCCCCGCCGGCAATTCTTCACCGTCGAAATTGTTTGGAAGGAAATCTTATGCCACGCGGTAAGTCCTATGATGACGCTTGTTCGGCCATCGGCGATAGTCCGATGATCAAGATTAATCGCTTGGTCCCCCAAGAACACGCGACCGTTTTCGCGAAATGCGAGTTCTTTAATCCGCTAAACAGCGTCAAAGACCGTATCGGCTATGCGATGATTGCAGATGCCGAACAGAACGGCAAAATCAATCAAGAGACGCATATCGTCGAGCCGACCAGCGGAAATACCGGGATTGCCTTAGCCTTTGTCTGCGCCGCCAAAGGTTACAAGTTGACCCTGACCATGCCCGAGTCGATGTCGCTGGAGCGCCGAGCTCTGCTTCGCGTGATGGGCGCCAACCTTGTGCTCACGCCTGCAGCGGACGGCATGAAAGGGGCAATCAATACCGCCCAAGAAATGGTGGAAAAAGAGTCGAACGCATGGATGCCGGGGCAATTTGAAAATCCTGCTAACCCCAGCATTCACGAGACGACGACCGGTCCCGAAATTTGGGAAGATTCAGGCGAGAATATCGACGCAATCGTCGCCGGGGTCGGTACCGGCGGCACCATCACCGGCGTAGCACGATACATCAAAAAGAAGAATCCTGACTTCAAAGCCGTCGCCGTCGAGCCGACTAGCTCAGCCGTGATCAGCGGCGAATCGCCAGGCAAGCATCGCATTCAAGGCATTGGCGCCGGGTTCATCCCCAAGAACCTCGATACTTCCGTTTTAGACGAAGTGATCAAAGTGGACGATGAAGATGCGTTCGAGTGGGGACGACAGCTTGCCAAGCAAGAAGGAATCGTCGCCGGCATCAGCAGCGGGGCCACGATGTGGGCGGCCGCGCAACTGGCCGCTCGCCCCGAGATGAAGGGCAAACGAATCGCCGTCATCATGGCTAGCTTGGGCGAACGATATATTTCGACCCCGCTGTTCGGCGGTCTCGACGGCTAACGCCGTTGCATACTTCGCCAATCCGCCATTTCACCTAAGAGCCGCGATTCGTATCGCGGCTCTTTTCGTTGTCGGCCAAGCGCAAGTGGCCGAGTTTGACTCGTCTTGGGCGGATGACAACCACCGCGAAAATGCCCGCCAGACTATCGTCGACCAGAAATTACAACGCTGTAACTCTTATTTAAAAAACGACTTGCGACAAATCCCAACGAGATTTTACCTCCTGGCATGCCGACTGCTTGTCAATACCGGCAGGAAGCAATTTGAGCAAGGAGGCAAATCATGTTGCATTTACTGATGCTGATTGCACTAGGATTGACTTTACTGACGGCGAGTCTGCGGATGTCGTCCGGCGTCTTTGGCCTGCTACTTTCCATATTGGTTGCCATGATCCTGTTAACATAACGAAACTAGCGACTTGCAATGTCACCACAAACCCCCGAACCAACTCGACCACCGTCGTCGCGGATGCAACGCTTGCGACGATTTGTCGACGTCATGGAAAACGCGGTTCGCATACCCGGCACGCGATACCGCGTTGGCCTCGATTCGTTGTTGGGGCTTATTCCAGGAATCGGCGACTTCGTCACCGCGACGGCGGCTTTTGTCTTACTGTGGGAGGCGCGACGCCTTGGCATTCCGTTAAGCAAACGCACCCAAATGGTCGGCTACATTTTCTTCGACATGCTGATCGGAATCGTTCCGCTGGCAGGCGACTTGTTTGACGCCGCCTACAAGTCGAACACGAAAATTCTCGATATGATCGAAGCGCATATCGCCCAGCATGGCGACCAAACGGCTCCCGCAGGCAGCTATTTCAAAACGCCCAAATTTCTCTCCGCGCCAGTCAAGAAAACGCCCCGACAAGGCATCTAAACGAAGATTGCTTTCGCATTCTTATTAGAAGCCTGTTTCAAAACCTCATTTCGGCTTCGATTTTCGGATGAATGCGTCTTCATCCCCCTGCCGCGACGCCCGAACTAACCTACACTGAAGAGTGCGTCGTCTTGTTGGAATTTCGTGCGTTTCGCCCCATGATTCAACTTATTGCGGTCACCAAGTCGTTCGCCGATCAGCGTGTGATTGCCGAAACCGATCTAACGATCGAGCGTGGCCAGTTCGTCTCGCTGGTCGGCCCGTCAGGCTGCGGCAAGTCGACCATGTTACGCCTGATCGCCGGGCTCGAAACAGTTTCTAACGGCAGCGTCGCAATCGACGGAGGATTGCCGACCCAATCTGAAACCGCATTCGTTTTTCAAGATCCTACGTTGTTACCGTGGCGTTCGACGTACGACAACATCCGTCTTCCGCTCGAACTGCTAGGAAAAACGGACGCTTCGGACTTGGCTAAAATCTCCGCAGCGATTCAATTGGTAGGCCTCCGTTCGGAGGATTCCGCAAAACTGCCGCAAATGCTCTCAGGCGGCATGCGGATGCGCGTCTCGCTGGCCAGAGCGCTGGTAACCGAACCGCGTGTGCTGCTGCTCGACGAACCGTTCGCCGCGCTCGACGATATCTTGCGCCAGCAACTCAACGAAGAACTTCTTCAAATCTGGCGACAGCGTCGCTGGAGCGGAGTGTTTGTGACGCACAATGTGGCCGAAGCGGTCTTCCTCAGTCAACGCGTCCTCGTCATGTCGGCGCGACCAGGACGAATCGTCGCTGACGTGCCGATCCGTTTCGCGTCGCCGCGGAACGCCGACCTTCGAGCTTCGGCCGAGTTCGCTGCGACCTGCGGAATCGTCTCGCAACATCTCCGTCAAGGAGCGGTCTAGTGCGAGAGACGACGCTAAGAATTTTGTTGCCTGCGACGACGCTGCTGCTTGCGGTTGCGATTTGGCAGGCATTCGTCTCTTGGGCGAAGGTCCCTCCTTATTTACTTCCTAGTCCGGCTGCGGTCGGCGAGGTCTTCGTCGAGAAAAGATGGCTGTTGACTGGGGTCGCTCTACACACCGGCATCGCCGCGCTCGCTGGATTTACGGCGGCCGTTTGCTTGGGCGTGCTGGCGGCGATCTTCTTTTCGCAGTCGCGGCTGATTCGACTTTGCGGCTATCCCTATGCCATATTTTTTCAAACCGTACCGATCGTCGCCATCGCGCCGTGGATTATTCATGTCGTCGGATACGGCCTGCCGAGCGTCATCGTGGTCGCCGCGATCATCAGTCTCTTTCCGATCATTACGAGCACGACCAGCGGCCTGCTCTCGGTCGATCGCGCCCTGCTCGAACTCTTTCGCTTGCATCGCGCCACGCGCTGGCAAACTCTCTGGAAGCTGCAATTTCCGACGGCCATACGTTACTTGGTAACCGGCATGAAATCGAGCAGCGGACTTGCGGTCGTCGGCGCGATCGTCGGCGAATTTTTCGTCGGATACAGCGGCGCCCAATATGGCCTAGGGTATTACATCCGCACGACCAGCGATCAGTTAAAGATGGCCGAATTGTTCGCCGCCATGATTTGCAGCACGCTGTTGGGAGTAGTCGTTTTCGTCACGATCAATCTTATCGAACGCTTTGCGCTGCGACGCTGGACCGACTCCTGAGAAAACGCTTGGGGACTTGCGTCGCCGGTACGAATTCCGCCACGATTAACGTGATCATATCGCCCTAGGCGCCTGTAATTTGAATAGTCGTTCTCACGAATCTTCACCGGCTCATCTCTACCGCAGCGCGACCCGCGCCGCGTGGGTTGGGCTATTGATCAACCTTACGCTAGGGGTCGTCAAACTCGTCGGCGGAGTAGTGGGCAGTTCGTTTGCGCTGATTTCGGACGCAATCAATTCGCTCGGCGATTCTTTGTCGTCCATCGTCGTCATCTTCGGCCTATGGTATGCGCAGCGTCCTGCTGACGAAGAACACCCTTATGGTCACACGCGCGCCGAGGCGGTCGCCGCGTCGCACGTCTCCATGCTGATCATGATCTCGGCGATATTCGTCGGATGGGAAGCCATTCGTCGCTTTGGAACCGAACATGCGATCCCGCCTTCTTGGACCATGTGGATCGCGGCGGCTAATATCGTGATTAAAGAATCGCTCTACTGGTACAAGCTGTCGATTAGTCGGCGGACTCAATCGCTCGCGCTCGCCGCCAGCGCCTGGGATCATCGCAGCGATGCGCTTTGTTCCTTGGCGGTCTTGATCGGCCTGGCGATCGTTCGTTGGGGAGGCCCGGCCTGTATAGGAGCTGACGAAGGCGCCGCCCTGATCGTAGTAGCGGC
>JBITAD010000556.1:5181-7128 GCA_044439945.1 Blastopirellula sp. JB062 | reverse complement strand
TGTTGCGTAATTTGTTGTTGCAACATTTCTTCCAGCAATTCGGCTTGGCGCTCTTGCAGCGTCACCATCCGCTGCAACAGATGGGCGATATTGCCGGCGGACGCATCGTCGTTACCCGAGGGAGAACCAGCGGTTACGTCGACATGGGTGAACAATGAGGGGTAATCGTTCGGACTAGACATGAATAAAAACTCCAGATTTGGTCTCCCAAGTATACTCACGCTTTCTTGCGATTGTCGAGCATCTGCAACTTTTGCGCGTCTCGCTAGCAGATAAGTGCAGCTGCTACCTTCGGTATGACGGTTAAAGTCGATTGCCGCGCAGCACCGATTGTGAAGGAAGCGTCGTCACGCGGCAGATCGCGGGCGACGTGATAGCACCCCTGGAATTGCATCTAGAGAGAGAAAGCCGCCTGTGACCGCGAGGGACAAGAGTTCCGTGCCGACTGTAGGATATTTAACGGTTGTCGACGCTGAGCAGCATGGTCTGTTCGGTGGATACCTATTGCTGAATTCCAACGGTCGCCCGCTCGAATTCCACTGCACGACCCCCGTTCGTGCCAATCGAGCCCAAGAGATTTTGTATGGCCCTACGCTTCGCGAATACCTTTGTGGAGAGCAAATTGCCGCCGCGCTTGTACGCAAAACGAAACTGGCTCCTCAGATTATCTGCACTGATATCGTCGAAGTGCTAGCCGTGCGACAGCACTTAGAGATCCCCGTGATCGCCGTCGCGCCGGCGACCGTCGAACCGGTGACAACCGCCGAAACCGACATGGCAGGCCAATCGTGGCGCGTCGACGGCGCGCATCCGATTGCGGCGCCCGAATCGCGGGCTTGGTTTTCGCTGGCCGGCGCCGACGTCAGCGTTCATGATTCGTTTCCGCAAGATCGCACCGACGTGGTCGACGTGTGGGAAACCTTCGCCGCGCGGATCGAATTGACCGAACCGTTCGGCCGTATTCATGAAGCGATTAGCGAAGCTCAGCAAGCGCAACGCAACTAGCACGACGTAACGTCGACAATGCCTTTCTCTTGCCCCAAGGATGGGAAGATGAATCTGCAGGAAGCGGACGCCGACCCGACTTCGATCGTGTCGTTTCAGAACTTGACGGTAGACGTCGAAACGCGCAGCGAATCGTTCGGCGCAGCGCCCGAGATCTCGATCGAGTCGACGACGGCGAGCATCGACGCGCCCAAAGTGATTTCGATCCCTTGCCGAGCGCCGCGCGTCGCCGTCAAAACGTATGTGTTTCCTGAGGCGCCAGAGTGGGCGACGGCCCCGCCTGCGAAAAAGCAATCGCCCGACAATCCGCCCGCGACCGAGGCCGCAAACGCCGAGGCCGACGACGAGAAAAAAGCCCCGCCTAGCAAACGAAAAGCGACGCGGATCAAACCGCCGAGCGACGTGATCAAGCTGCAAGATCGGTTGTATTACCTATTGCAACCGTCGCTCGAATCGTTGGTTAGCGCCGGCTCGCTCGATTTTCCGTTCGAACCGTTCCCTTATCAGTTTGAAGGGATCGCCTTTCTATTTCCGCGGCATGCCGCCGTACTGGCCGACGAGATGGGCTTGGGCAAGACGATGCAAGCGATCTCGACGATTCGTATGCTGATTCGCTCTGGCGAAGCTCGCAACATCTTGCTGGTTTGCCCCAAACCGCTGGTCACCAACTGGAAACGCGAGTTCGCCCTATGGGCGCCTGAGATTCCGGTATCGATCATCGAAGGCGATCAAGCGCGGCGCACCTGGCAATGGCAAACCGCCGAAGCCCCGGTACGCATCGCCAACTACGAACTGTTAATGCGCGATCAGCAAATTGTTAACGACGAATCGCTTCGTTATGATCTGGTCGTGTTAGACGAAGCGCAGCGGATTAAAAACTCGGGCAGCACCACCGCGCAAATCGTGAAGGCGATCCCCCGCGATCGCAGTTGGGCGCTAACC
>JBITAD010000556.1:0-5171 GCA_044439945.1 Blastopirellula sp. JB062 | reverse complement strand
CGGACGATCTGGTCGGCATCTTCGAATTTCTCGTGCCGGGTTATCTTTATAAAGGAATGCCGCTCAAGCAGCTTTGCTCGGCGACAAGCGAATATATCATTCGTCGAACCAAAGACATGGTGCTCGAAGATATGCCGCCGCGTCTTTATCGCGACGCCGACCTGACCCTTTCGCCTGCCCAGCAAGAGACGTACGAGTTGGCCGAAAACGAAGGGATCGTACGACTCGAAAAAATGGGAGAAGAACTGACCGTTCAGCACGTTTTTGAACTGGTCTTGCGGCTGAAGCAAATTTGCAACTTCGACCCGCGTACCGGCGACAGCGCCAAAATGGATCAGTTACGCGCTGACATGGAAGAAGTCGCCGCCAGCGGAAAAAAAGCGATCGTCTTTAGCCAGTGGACGCAAACGATTGAACAAATCCGCAAGCTGCTAGAACCGTTCGGTCCGCTTGAATATCACGGCAAAATCCCCAGCAAAAAACGAGACGGCGTGATCGATCAATTCAAGCATGACCCGTCGAAACATGTCATTCTAATGAGCTATGGCGCCGGCAGCGTCGGTTTGAATTTGCAGTTTTGCGAATATGTCTTTCTCTTTGATCGTTGGTGGAATCCGGCGATCGAAGACCAAGCGATTAACCGCGCGCATCGCATCGGCGCCAAAGGCGCCGTCACCGTCTCGCGCTATCTGGCGATGAACACGATCGAAGACCGCATCGACCAAGTGCTAAACGAAAAGCGGGAACTGTTCAACACGCTGTTCGCCGAAGCGGGGCAACCGCAAAGCGGCGGATTGTCAAAAGACGATATCTTCGGTCTCTTTAATTTACGAAGCCCCAAGGGCCCCATTCGCCTGGCGGCCTAGTTTTGCTCACGCTCACGAAATTGTTGTAAACCGCGCCGGAAGCACTAGGATGAGACGCGTCTTACGCTCTATTCCTCTTCCACACCGAGCGGTCGCATGTCTTGGCTCCTGATCTTCGGCGGCGCGTGCCTGTGCGTCGTGTCGCTTGTTTTGCCGGCCTTGGCCGCCGTTTATTTTTTGTATGCGGCGCAGAACGAAGCGGCGACCGAACGTCGAGTTCGAGAAACGGGGCGCCCCGTCTTGGCGATCATCGTGATGGTCAATTCCGAATTTCTGCACGAAACGAGCATCGCCAGCGCTCCCGCGCTCACCATTTTCTCGCATGACCCCCCTTCCCCTTCGCTCGCCCACCGCCTGCGAGATCTGGCGGACGACCTGTTCGATCTGTACACGGCCGACGACGAAGAGATCGCCGGACTCCCGCCGCATCAACAACGTGCGGCGGCGCTGGTCAAAAACGACTCGTTTCACGAAGGAAGACGCAATCAAGTTCCGCTCGAATTAACCCAGGGGGCCGCGATCTACCTGGCCGATCTTTGGCTTCACCGCGATCGCTTGCCCGAGCATGCCGGCATTTCGCGCACGCTGGCCTGCATGGTCAACGGCCAAGCCCAAGGCGATATCATCTTGCTTCCGCCGAGCGATCCGCTCGCCCAACCCATCTACGCCGCAGCCGGCGTCGCCCCGTATACGCCTTAAAATCTTCGACGGAAATTCGAAACTGACGCCCGATCCGATAGGCCTTCAATTCGCCTCTGTCGATGATGGCTTGGACCGTATTACGAGCTATGCCCAAGTGTTTTGCAACTTCTGGAATTCGCATACTCGGATCGCCCCCGGCGTATCCTTAGAGCATCGCTTCCCGTCTTTCAGGTGTCGGGTAGTCGTTTTACGCCAGACTTTCATGGTCTTTCTCCGTGTCTTGAGGACGTGAAGACCACGGAGAGCGGGAGTTTGGTTGCACGATATTTGCACGAAGTCCGCACAAAAGGGCTGTGCGGACACCGTGCGGCCAAACTTTTCAAACGAAAAAAGCCCGTGCTTTGAACACGGGCTTTTCAGCGTAAATCGTTTTTTTGCAGGCATTTAAGCCTGAGGTGCCGGAGGTGGGAATCGAACCCACACTCCCTTGCGAGAACTGGATTTTGAATCCAGCGCGTCTGCCAATTCCGCCACTCCGGCTAGGCAATCTGTCTAGACCGCGAACGCTTGGCAGCGGTTCGCCGTCTTTCCCTTACCAACGGCCTGGATCGTCTCCTGACTCGGCTTGGGAATTTCGCATTTTAAAGGGGAACGCGATCGGACGCAACTACCGACCGAAAAACGATTTCGCACGAATAATCGTTAGAATCGGGTCTTGAGCTGGCGTGACGCCTTTCATCGGGGCGAAGTCGTGGTCAAACTGGCCGCTCGACCTTAGAATCAGGTTTTTACCCGTGGCCGGGTATTTTCCTGTGGGTGCGGCCGGCGCCCCCTTGTTTTACGAAACGGCTGAGTAGAACGGCATGAATCCGCTTCATCTTTGCATCGCGCTTTGCCCGCTTGCCGCCTACATGTTTTTGTTAGGCGCGATCAATTTGTCAAAGCGGCCGTTTTTGACGACCGGCGGACGAGATTCGTACGCGCTGGGGGTCGCCGTGGTCGGACTGGTGATCGCCGGCCCGATGAAGCTATTTCTGCCTGACAATGCGGCGGCCCTGTTCGGCCCCTATATTTGGCTGCTGATGCTCTCGCTCTATTTTTTGTCGGTGACGTTTTGGGTGCTCATGGAGCGGCCGCGTTTGGTCGTCTTCAATTCGTCGATCGACCAGCTCAAGCCGGTATTGCGACGCGTCGCCAACGAACTGGACTCAGAAGCTCGCTGGTCAGGCGACACGATTCTGTTTCCTTCGCTCGGCATTCATCTGGTGCTGGAAGAATCGGCGGCGATGCGAAACGTCCAAATCAATTCGGTCGGCGGTCGACAAGACTTTCTCTCTTGGCGTCGGCTAGAGTTGGCGCTGGGCGGCGCGTTGCGACGCGAATCGACCGCACCCAATCCGTACGGCGGGCTGCTGCTGGCCATCGCCATGTCGATTAGCGTCGTCGTGATCTTGCAGTTGCTGCGCCGGCCGGATCTGGCGGCGCTTGAGTGGCGCGAACTGATGATGTTTTAATCCGCGGCGGCGTCGGGCCGCCCCAGCGCGTAAAGATATTCATACGTGTAGATGCCGGAGTCGTGCCCATCGCTGAAAGCGATTTGATAGGCGTAGCGGCCGATCGGGCGCATGGCGGAAATTTTGAGCGGGGCCATCTCTTCCGGCGCCAAAATGGTCAGTTCGGTCGCCGGTTTGTCAGCCGCAATGCGCGACTTTTCGCGGGTTAACGCATCGGGGCTCGCATCGCGCAATAGTCGTACGGCGTACTCCATTTGCGCGCCGTCCGACCACTCGATCCACAGGCGACCGTCATCTAAAAGCTTTAACTGCCGAGGAACGGCCGACATCGTTTACTCCAACTCTCGCAAAATGTGCAACACGCGGTCGACCTCGTCGGGCGTGTTGTAATGGACCATGCCGAGTCGCACGAATCCTTGCGGCTCGAGCCCTAACGTTTCGGTTAGTTGCAATGCGTAATAATTGCCGTGCCAAGCGAAAACGCCGCGCTCGGCGAGATGCCTGGCCAACTGGCTCGGCGACGCCGCTTGATGCCGAATCGAGAAAGTGGGCAAGCGTTCTCGCAATCGCTTCGGATCGGCGATTCCGTAAACGTCGACCGCATCGATCGTTTCTAAGCCCGCCAACAACTGGGCGCTAAGCGTTTGTTCGTAGGCGACGATCTTCGCATACCCGGCTTCTAATTGGTCGCGGCGCGAACCTCCGACTCCGGCCAATTGCGACAAATATTCGATCGCCGCCACCAAGCCGGAGATCCCTTCAAAGTTTTGCGTGCCGGTCATCCAGCGTCCCGGCAACGACTCGGGCGCAGGACGCAGCTTGTAGGGCTGCAACGTCTCCATGTGCAAACGTTTGCCGTACAATACGCCGACATGCGGACCGAAAAACTTGTAAGCCGAACAGACGAGAAAATCGCAACCCCAATCGGAAACGTCGATCAACGCATGCGGCGCATAATGGACGGCATCCAGAAAAACGAGCGCGCCGACGTCATGCGCCAAGCGGGTTATTTCAGCGACCGGGTTGATCGTACCGACGGCGTTTGACGCACAACCGACCGCGACCAGGCGCGTTTTGCTCGATAGCTTGCTGCGCAAGTCGTCCATGTCCAGGGTGCAATCTTCGGTTCGCACGGCGATCTCATGCACTTTGACTCCGGCGTCTTGAGCGGCCAACAACCACGGAGTAAAGTTCGCGTCATGGTCTAAACGCGAAATGATAATCTCGTCGCCCGCTTGCCAAGTGCGGGCCAGGGCGCGCGACAGGGCGAACGTCAGACTGGTCATATTCGCGCCGAAAGCGATCAAGTCGGAATAGCTTGCCCCCAGCAAATCGGCGACGGCGGCATGCGCGTCATCCATCAGCGCGTCAGTCTCGCGACTGGTGAGAAACGCGCCATGCGTGTTCGCATTATGATGCAGCAAATAATCGCTGACCGCATCGGCGACGCGTTGCGGCACTTGCGTTCCGGCCGGACCGTCCCAATAGATAATCGGCTGACCGTTTAGTTCGCGTCGCAATGCGGGAAATTGTTCGCGGGCTCGCGCGACGAAATCAGGCGCCATGACGTTGATCCACAAAGCGGCGACCTTTTCCCTCAAAGCGGGGCAAAGTGCCGATTTCGACAGAGG
The DNA here is from genome assembly GCA_044439945.1 of Blastopirellula sp. JB062. Taxonomy (GTDB): domain Bacteria; phylum Planctomycetota; class Planctomycetia; order Pirellulales; family Pirellulaceae; genus Blastopirellula. The sequence goes on along the minus strand of JBITAD010000556.1, from coordinate 518 downwards.
TAACTTCGATCCGCAAACCGAGACGAATTTGCAGTTCTTTCGCAACGCGCTCGGGTTGGTGCAAACGATCTTCGATTTCGACCGAGAATTGATCCATTTGCCCTTGCTTGAACGCGGTCATTCGAAATTCGACGATCTCAGGAAAGCCGCGCAAGATTTGTTCGATTGAGGTCGGAAAAACATTGACCCCGCGTATGATCAGCATGTCGTCAGCCCGACCGATCACGCCCCCTTCGAGCAGGACGAAATTGCAAGGACCGTTGTGATTCCAGCTTGGGCGGACCAAATCGCCGGTACGATACCGAATGACCGGCGCTCCGCAGCGGCCAAGCGTGGTAATGACTAGCTCCGACAGCTCCAGCTCGCCGGCCGGCTTTCCTGATTCGACCGAAATGAACTCGGCCAAAAAGAACGCCTCGTTAACGTAAACGCCCCGCTGTTTGTCGTCGGAAAAGCCCCACGGCCCAATTTCGGAAGCGCCGGCATGGTCGATCACCTTGGCGTTCCAAGCCGCTTCG
>JBITAD010000555.1:6443-7144 GCA_044439945.1 Blastopirellula sp. JB062 | reverse complement strand
GTCGTTGGTCGTCGCTTGGGCGACGATGTCGTAGGCGACCTCAGCCGGCAAACGCCGCGGAATCGCGCGGCTGAAGTTACGGAAATCAAGCCGGTTCGTTTCGTTCGGCCGCCAAGTTCGCTGATACGTCTCGCTGGTCGTAATTTCGCGATGCAGCCATTTCATGTCGTAGCCGCTTTGGATAAAGCCGGCGGCCAGATAATCGAGCAGCGGACCGTTCGACGGAGGATTGCCCAAGCTTAGATCGTCGACAGGATCAACAATCCCGACGTTAAAATAGGCGGCCCAAACCCGGTTGACGAACGCTTTCGCAAAGTAAGGATTCGTATCACGACGCAACCAGTTCATCAGCGGCTCGCGGATATCTTCGACCCGCGACAAGTCGACGGCCGCCTCGCCCAAGATGTTGGCCATCATGTCAGGCTTGGGCATGTTGCGTTTGCGATTGCCCCGATTCGCTTGGCGAAACGCCGCGGCGGTCGGCAGCAAGATGACCTCTGGAAACGGCACCGTCTCTCCCTCGCGCAGCTTGCGAGCGATATTGCGACGAAGCTCGCCGCCATTTTTGCCGCTGACGTCCAGCTCTTTCAAAATCGCTTGATATTCTTGATAGTCGGAATCGTTTCTACGCGGCTGCCGGGTCAAGCGAGCTTGAGCGAAGAACGTCTTGAAATCGTCAAAATCTTGCTTCGACCAAACGT
>JBITAD010000555.1:0-6433 GCA_044439945.1 Blastopirellula sp. JB062 | reverse complement strand
CTGAGCGCACTGAATGCGAATGCCCATGAACGTGTAGGCGAAACCGATCGCTCGATCTTCCGGCGTCCGAAAGTTGTTCCGCGCCCAATAATGGGTAAGCGTCTCCTGATCTGCGTACGAAGCGTCAGTTCGATAAAGGTCGCTCATCTCTTCGCAATATTCGCGATAGGTATCGCCCGGCTGTCGACTGCGCGCCATGATGATGCCGGTCGCCAACTCGTCGTATGGCATGTTGCTTTCGACACGTCGATAAATCCAGTCGTACCACTCTTGGCTCGGGCCATTTCGCAGCGGCGAAACGTTGACCAGTTGCTGATCGTTATTGCCGGTAACGTCGCACAGCAGCGTCGTCCATTTGGCGACGTAGGCGGGCGACTCAAGCAGTTCGTCGATTTTGACGTTTCGCTTTTCCGGGTCTTGGTCGGCGACAAAAGCTCGAATCTCGTCTGGAGTCGGCAGCGTGCCGGCAATGTCGAGACTGACTCGCCGCAAAAATTCTTCGTCTTCGGCGATCGCCGACGGTTGAACGCCCAACTTGCGCAACTTGTTTAGTACAAGATGGTCGATTTCGGCGTTGGTTGCGATCGCCGGATATCGTTCGCCGACCAGGTCAGTCACGGGACGCAAAACGGGAACCGAAACGACCGCTTTGTCGTAGGCGACGATCACGTGCGCGTCGCCTCGCTCGCCCGAGCTGATCCGTCCATTTTCGTCGACCTCGGCAATCTCGTCGTCGGTGGTCGTATAACGGCAAAGCGGGGTGACGTCTTCGCGCGTGCCGTCAGCCCAAACGGCGACCGCTTTTAATTGAACCTGATTCGGCTCAGAGCCGAACTGCACTTCCGGCGGACTTACCTCAAGCCGCTCCAATTTGGCGACTTCGTCTTTGTCGAACTTGGCGCCGGCGGCGATCCAATTTTTAAAGACTCGATGCTCCCAACTTCCCAGCTTATACCGCTGGCCCCCTTCATGCCCAAACTGGTCGGTCGGTTTGGCGATAATCAAACTTTCGTCGTCGGCGTCTACCTGAACGCGCGGCCGCTCGCCTTGGGTCATAGCGGCATGATCGGCCGCGAAGTCGTAGCCGAAAAGCGAAAGTTGGAAACCGCCGCGGCCTTGCAGCGAACCGTGACACGCGCGGCCGTTGCAGCCCAAGCGGCTCATCAGCGGAATCACATGCCGCTGAAAATCGGGCACTTCGTCGGCCTGGGAATCGGCGAAACGACGCTCGAGCGTCGGCAGGTCGGCGCCAAGCGCACACGAAAAGACGAAGCCGCCATGCCCAACGACAAATAGAACGAACGCGGCAAGGAAACGAAGCGACATCGAAAACTCCTTGTTCGGTGCGTGAAGAGCGGCGTTTTCTGAAAAAATAGGCATCGATTATTCGGCTGACGGCGGGTTCGCGTTGGTAGTTTGATTACGTTTGCGAGAGCGTTTCTTCTCTGCCGGAGCGATCGCGCGAAGCCGTCTTTCGACGACAGGCGTTACGTCGCCGTCAAGCCGATCTAGCTGCTTATCGAGCCATTCGAGTCGTTGCGTCATCCGGGATTTTTCCAGTTCAAATGAGCGCCGCTGCGCGCCGATAAGCGCGGCAATCTCGGTTCGCAGTCGATCGCGCAGCGACTCGTCGTCGGGCGACATGCGCAACTGTGCCGCCATCAATTGGATTCGTGACTTCGACTTCCAGATCTCTAGCTCGGCTTCGTATCGCTCGGGCTGGCGCCGCTCGATCTGGCGCAGTCTTTCGCTTACCCGTGAGAGATCGCGGATCGCCGTTTCGTATTGACGCGGCTTCCGACGCTGCAGCGGGCGCAACAGCGATTCCAACTCGGGATGATGCTTGCGAACCAGCGCAAAAGCGAGCGTTTCTCGCTGCGCAAGTTCGTCGTCGCTGAGAACTTCTTGCGATCTTGGCCGGGGCTTCGCCTTGCTCTCGTCAGACGATTTCTCGATCGATACGGCGTTTGCTTTCTTGCCTGATTTGACCGGCTTGTCAGGCTTTTGACCGTAGGCGGTCAACCAAGTTACGCCGACTAGCAAGACGCACGTAATCAAAATGGATAGCAGACGGGTCATGGCTGCGCCTCCGGCATCGTGGCTTCGCGAGTTAACGCTTGTTCGCGATCAAGCGCGACAGCGGTCAACATCCAATCGGGCGGAGCGTTCCAAGCGTCGTCTTCTGCGATCTCATCGGCAAGCGCATCTAAGGGCGGAAGAGGCGCCGTCTCGGCGACGAGCAGCCCCTCGACGGTCAAAGCTTCGTCGACAGCGTCAGAGGTAGCGACCCAAGATTGCGCCAAACGCGAATCGGCGTCGTCACTCCAGAAAACGAAGCTCGACACGCCGCCGACGATTACGAACAAAATTGACGCCGCCAACAAGCTTAGCGCTGCGGAAAACTGCCATCGAGAGCGTCGCTCCGATTCCGATTTTGTCGCTATAGCAAGTTCAACCGGCGCCGCCGCGACCGCTTGCATCGCCGCCGCCAGTTCGACCGCATCGGCAAAACGGCGACAGGCGGCGTCATCTTCGGCCAGCAAACGCTCGAACTGCTCAGCCTCTGCAGGCGACAACTCGTCGGCAAGATACCGCAGCGCGGTCAGGTCAAAATCGGTCGGTTCCGAAGGTTGGCTCATAAAATTGTGCGATCCGTCATCACGCTAGGTGGAGGAATTCAGTTGTTTTAAGGTCGTTTTCAGTTTCGCCAGCGCCGTTCGCATTCGTCCCAGGGCGGTACCGAGCGGGATTTGTAACCGCTCGGCGATTTCGGCGAACGTTTTTTCTTCGTAAGTTCGCAGACGCACGATTTGCTTCAGTTCGTCGGGCAGGCGATCAATCGCCTGGCGTACCTCATCAATCAATTCGCCGCGTACCAATTCGGTCTCTGGCGCCGCCGAGTCCCAGCCTTCGCGCAACCATTGCAAGCGGCTGTCGGCTTGGCGAGCCTGCGCTTTCCGCCTGCGACTTGCTAAGGCCTCGCGATAGGCGACTTGGTATAGCCAGGTTTTGCGTGCGGCCGGCGCGACCCCGCCCCCATGCGAGGCGAATTTTACGAAGGTCGCTTGCACGACGTCGGCTGCAGTCGGCGCGTCGCGCACCACGCCCCAGACGAAACGCTGAAGGCGATCGGCATGTTCGCGGTAAAACTCTTCGACCAAGGCGGCGTCAATCGGCGACTTGTCGAAGGTGACGTCATCCTTGCTCAAGGGCTCGTACTGTCGGGTTGGATCGTCGCGAGAAACCACAGCTAAGAGCCGCCAAGGCGGACGATTATTGGCGAAAAATCAGGAAAATGGACGAAAAAGTCCATCTGGGGGGATTCCACGGGGCCGCAAACGGCAAAACACCTCAGGTTTTAACACGCGCCGGGCACGCTCGGCGTCCTAATTTCGGTCGGCTCCAGCTATAATCAGAACTTTTCGGTCGCCTCCGTTTCCTTCGACCTAGGATCGCACGTTGTTCATTGGCCCAGTCTTTACGCGCGAAGCCGCCGTCACCCCGCGGCGGAGCAAGTTTTATACCTATCGCACGGTGTACGTCGCCGCCCTGTTTCTGCTGATGTGCACCGCCTGGCTCGTCATGGCCGGCACGCAAATCATCCGCAATGTCGGCGACATGGCTCGATTCGGGGCAGTGCTGTTTCAGATATTGGCGCCAATTCAATTGAGCCTGGTGATCTTTTTTGCGGCCTTCTCTTCAGCCAGCGCCGTGGCCCAAGAGAAAGATAAGAAAACGCTCATTCTGCTGCTGATGACCCGGCTCAACAATTCGGAGCTTGTCCTTGGCAAGATGCTGGCCAGTTTGCTGAACGTGCTAGTGCTTATTTTGGCGGCGTTGCCGTTATTTACGGCCGTGGTCCTTTTCGGCGGCGTTTCTCCGGCGCAGATTACGTACGTCTTTCTGGTCACCTTCGTCACGGCGCTCGCGGCCGGCAGTTTAGGCTCGACGCTCGCCCTTTGGCGCGAAAAGACGTTCCAAACGTTGGCGCTGACCGCGTTGACGATCGTTTTCTGGCTAGGTCTTTGCGAGGCGATTGCTGCCGGGGCCCTGACCGCATTGATCGGCGACATGCCGCTGCGCATGGCCCCAGACACCTTAGCGACCGCACTAAGTCCGATTCGTGCGGTGCTAGAAGCGGCTCGCCCGTTTCCGACCGTTTCGCTGGAATTGGGCGCGTTGGGCAATCCGATCTGGCTTTACCTGGCGATCGCCGTCGGCGCGACGCTGACGCTCAACGGGCTGTCGATCGCACTGGTTCGCGTTTGGAATCCCTCGCGCGAAGCGCGGCGAGATTTCGGACCGAAAGCCGAATCGCAAGAATCCATCTGGGGCGCCGAGCATGACTTGGCTCAAAAACAAGCGAACGACGCCGAGGCCGAAGAGTCGCGCCGCTCTGAGCATGTCGACGCGCGAACTCGCAAGATGCAATCGAAACATCGCGAAGTTTGGGACAACCCGGTACTGTGGCGCGAAACCCAAACATGGGCGTACGGTCGCAAGGTGATCATCATTCGGGTCGTCTACATGCTGCTCGTCGCGGCGGCGGCGGTAGCGCTGCACCAACTCATTGAAAGCAACGCCGCCAAATCGGTCGTCGATCAGATGGGGGCCATCATTCCGGACGCCGCCCAGGCGTTGACGCCCCTTTATTTGGTCAGCATGGTGATTGTGAACGCGTTGGCCGTCACTTCCATTACCAACGAGCGCGACGGTCGCTCGCTTGATATTTTGCTGGTGACCGATTTAACCCCGCGCGAGTTTATCTTCGGCAAACTTATGGGCGTGCTTTGGGTGACCAAAGAGATGGTGGTCGCCCCGCTGCTGCTGACCTTCTATTTGTGGTGGCAACAAGGAATGACGACGGAAAATCTCGTTTTCCTCTCGTTGGGGTTGGCCGTCATGTATTTATTCGTAACGACGCTGGGCGTCCATTGCGGCATGATTTACGCTAGCAGTCGAGTCGCGATCGGGGTCAGCTTAGGCACGGTCTTCTTCCTCTTTCTAGGGGTGATTACCTGTATTTTGCTGATGATCTCGTTCAGCGATTCTTTCCACTTCCAGCTATTCCCGTTCCTCGGCTTTATCGCAGGCGGAGGGCTCGGCTTATACGTGGCGATCGGGCATCGCAACCCGTCGCCAGCGATCGCAACGGCGGCTTTTGTGGTGCCGCTAGCGACGTTCTACGCGATCACGACTTTGTTGTTGAACAAAAATTTAGAAGTCTTTCTGGTCACTGCCTTCTCCTACGGCTTCACGACTTTCGCTATGCTGATTCCAGCGATCTACGAATTCGACGTCGAAATGGGGAGAACGTCTGGGCAAGATGACTCGTAAAGAGAATCGCCCTCACGCTGGAGTTTGGTCATGAACGTCATCGCGGCAGTCGCGCCGTGGTTGATATTCATGGCGGCGCTCCTCGTGATGTCAGGAATATTTTCAGCGGCCGAAGCGGCTTTTTTCTATTTGAAGATCGACGATCGTCGTAAGCTTGCGGCGGGAAGCGGGACGCAGCAGATTGCCGCGCAACTGCTGAACGACCCCGACCGTTTGCTCTCGGCGGTCCTCTTTTGGAATTTGGTCGTCAACGTCCTGTATTTCAGTTTGGCTTCGGTCGTCGGCATCCGGATCGAAAAAGAGTTCGGCGGCGCGGCCGCGGCCGGATTCGCCGCCGGTACGTTGATGATGATCATCTTTTCCAGCGAAATGCTGCCGAAAAGCCTGGCCGTCTTGCGTGCGCCGACGATCGCAACTTTTTTAGCCCTGCCGGTGACGTTGGCCGTTCGCGCCGCCGATCCGATCTTGCCGCTGCTACGCACCGTCATCACGCTTTCGCGGCGTTTGATTTGGCCCGGCTTTAAGCCGGAACCTTACCTGCAAGTTTCCGACCTGGAACGGGCGATTCAATTTTCGACCCAAAACGCCGCTTTGCTCGAACAAGAGCAAGTAGCGCTGCAAAACATCGTTTCGCTTTCCGACCTGACGGTGAACGAGTTAATGCGCCCGCGGCGGCAATACCGGACGTTTCGGCCGCCGATCTCGCTGGCCGACTTGGGAGGCGAAGTGCCGCCGAGCGGCTATCTGCTGGTGACCGAACCAGACTCGGAAGATGTCGCCGGCGCATACAATCTGATGAAAGCGACCGAACTGCCGGAAGAAAACCTGGAGCGTTTGGCGGCGCCGGTCATCTACGCGCCTTGGTGCACCAAAGCCGCAGTCGTGGTGCAACAAATGTTGACTCGTCAACGCGAGGTCGCGGCGATCGTCAACGAACTGGGCGAAGTGATCGGCGTGCTCACCCTTAGCGACGCCGCCGAGGCGATCTTCTCATACCATTCAGGCCGAAGCGAACGGTTGCTGCATCGGCAAAGGTTTGAAGAGAGCGAACCGGGCGTGTGGCTGATTCCCGGCATGACGAGCTTGCGACGCGTGG
>JBITAD010000554.1:0-7159 GCA_044439945.1 Blastopirellula sp. JB062 | reverse complement strand
TGAAGCCTTCGTCCGCCAGCAAATCGTCGACGATCGACAACACATGGGCGATCGCTTGTTCAAACATCACCACGCGCAACGCGGCGGAGGTGATCGCTTCTCGTAAGACTGCGGCCGCCGTTTCTTCCGGCAAGCCGTGTAGGTCGACGCCGATTTGCGTGAGTTGTTTCGTAAGCAGATCGCCGACGACTTGGGTTTCGTGATGCCGTAACTTTTCGTCAACAAAACGGCGGAACGCGGCAATTCGTTCTTCCAACGGATCGGCCAAGCGAGACTCGGCTTGCCGTTGCAGCGCGTTTAACGCTTCTTCTTTTTCTTCATTTGACAAGCCGAATTCGGCGGCCGCTTCGGCAATCATGACGCGGCAGACCGAGCTGACCCCGCCCTGACCGGCGATGATCGATGCGGCCCGCTGCTGAAAAGCGGTAATCGCCTGTTCTCGTCGCTCGTCTAAAGGAGGCGGCTGAACCTCTTCGCGAACCTGCGACGTAAGCACGTAACCGCGCTGCTGCGCCGCGGCGTAAAGCATGTCGCGAGCCAACACCTGAGAAAGCCCTAGTTTTTCGACGCCTTCGGCAATCAGCTTCGCTTCGCGTCGCGGGTTGATTCGACGCGACGAGATCGCTCCTAAAGCCAAATGCAGATAATCTTCGTACATCTCTTGCGGCGCTTTGCGCGCAATCTTCGGCGGCGCCGGCTCTTTCGCTTCCTTCTCCTCTTCTTCAGGTTCGGCGACCGGTTCGGCCACGATAAACGGGCCGTGTAATTGGCTCAACCAACGATCAAATTGATCGTCGTCGACGCCAAGTTTTTCCGCGAGTTTGCGCAGCTTTTGCGGCGTTTCGGCATCGGCGTCGGCCAACAGCAATTGCGCTTGCTGCAAAAAAGAATCTCGCAGCGGGTCAGACGCCGAGATTGCGGAATTTGCGAGCTTTTCCGCCGAGCCGTTCGCTTGGTTCTCTGGCGTCGGCAACGTACGGGGGAGCGACTTCGCTTTGGGAACAGGAGGGGCCGCACGACGCTCGCGCAGTTGTTGCATCGCCGCCTGATACTCTTGATTGGTCAATCCCAGGTGATCGGCGATCATCGCTAATTGGCTTAATCGAGTCGGATCGGACGCCCCGTAGATCGCCATAAACGACGTAGCACGCCCGAGAAACTCGTCGATACGAGTCGGCGGATGATTTGTCGCTGATGAAGGATCGACAGACATACGGCATTCCGGCGGCGACCAATCACCGCGACGATTCCAATTCCTGTTCCACGCTCTTTATTTTATCGCGCCAAGCCGCCGGTCCGCCTGCGGGATACAGCAACTTGAACTGAGCCAAGACTTTACGAGCTCCGGGCGGATCGGTTTTGGCAAGACACGCAAGCTGGAAAGCTTTCGCTTCAAACCACTCGTCCGAGCCGCGTTCTAGTCCTAATAACAGTTTACGCCAATGTTCAAGCGAAATCTCGATCATTCCGGCCTCAAATGCGGCCCGGCCTGCTTGTTGCAAATAGGTCCGATCATCAGGAAAAGCTTGAGTCAGATTGGCGATAACCGCCGCCGCGTCGGCGCGACGTCCAATTTGTTCGGCATAGCTGGCGAATTTGCCGGCGGCGACGCGAGCATTTTTTTTCGCCTGCAGCGTTTGCGGCGAGTAACCGAGTCGTTGCGTTAACTGGCGATAAATCTCAAACGCTTCGTTCAGCGTCTCAAGCGTCGACTTTTCTTGCAAGCGACGATCGACGTCAAGCGCTTGAACCACCAACGCCGAAGTGGCGAAAGCCGAATCAGGCGCATTGGCCAATATCCAATCGGCATGTTCCAATATTTCGACCGGACGTTTGCGCTGTTCGGCCAACAACAGCGCCCGATGATGATACTCGGCGACCGCCCCGTCAGACGAAGGCAGCGTCGCCGCCAAAGCGTCGGCGCGACGAATGCCGCTATCGCCGACATCAGCCGGCAGCAAACTATCGCCTGCCAATTCAACCGTCATTAATCGGCTGCGTAGCGCTCGCGATCGCTGAGTTTGCGACGATTGATCGTTTAGCTTTTCGCTCAGCACGTCGGCCGCCGCTAACAACCGTTTGGCATAAGCGACCTTTTGGCTTTCGTCGATCGTTTGTTCGATTTGCTGACGAAGCATGACGCACAAATCGTATTGCGCGGTTAAATAATTCGGATCGTCACTTGGAATATTGGCGAGTTGTTCGATCGAATCTCGTAGCGAACCGCGCGACTGCTGCAAACGAGCGATCAATAGATCGGCTTTTTTCGCATAAGCATGATTTGGAAAGTCGCGTTTAATGTCCTCTAATACGTCAATCGCGGCCGATGCGTAACGCGGACTATTTTTGGCGAGCGATTGCAACGATACGAACGCTAACCAGGCGCTTTCGACCGCTTTTTGCGGGTTGGACAACTTCAAACCGGCGATCGCCTGACGGAAAGCGCCGCTCGCTTCGGCATATTGCCGCAAACGATAACAGCACCATCCCAGCACATACTCGCATTCGGCAAGCGCGCTGGCGTCTCCCGCCGGAGGCGACGCCGCCGCTTTCACGAGCAAGACTTTCGCCTCTTTATAATCGCGTTCTTTTTTCGACTTCTCGGCGGCGGCGAACTGACGCTGACCTTCGAGCCAAAGCAGGTAAAAGCCGGGATCGCCGCTGACGTCGATTTCGTTCTTGTCTAATAACTGAATCGCGGCGCCAACTCGGCCGAGCTTGGCCAACCCGACGATGCCCACCAGACCAAGCTGACGCATCGTCGCCGTCGGCGAATCGGCGGGGGGATGAAAGCCAATCTGGGCGATTAGGGCGCAAAGACTGATTTTCCCTTCGCTCCCTTCTCCTCGAAAATAGTTGACCAAGCGCTGCGATTCGGCAAGTGCGGCGTCATATTTTTTGGCGTTTAACAAACCGCGTACGAACCAATAGTCGGCCTGATCGATCATTTGCGGCGATGCGTCGCTTTGCCGCAAGATTTCAAACGCCCGCCGACTGGCATCCAGCTTGTCGTCAAACGCTTCGCACAACCCTAACCCGATCAACGCCCGCGCGCGCCATTCGACGGTTAAACCTAATTGCAACGGATCGACTGTCGCGTACCCGCTTTCCGGAAAACCTAATAGTCCGCGAAAGAGCTTGCTCGATTCTCCGATGGAACTGGACTCGGGGTCAGCTTCGATCACGGCCAGATAATAGTTGGCCCAAGCGGCGAAGTAGGCGGCTCGGCCGGCGACTTCTTCCAGGGCTCGCACTTCGCGCTCTCGCGATTCGGCGGAGGGCCCTGCCGGCATCCGATCGACCTCGTCAAATCCTTTCGAGATGTCGTTACGAAGCTGTTTCGCAGCGTCGGTAAGCTGAGGCGCGATTTCGGTTAAGAGCTTTTCAGCAGATTTTTTCGCGTCTAATTTCGTCGGATCGGCAATCCACTCCGACGCGGCCGCCTCGGCGCGTTGATAGTCGGCTTGCAACAGCATGACGCTCAACGAAGGTGCGTTGGCAGCCGGGTACTTGTCAATCAGCTTTTGCACGCGGCGTCGGTAAGCGTCGAATTTCGCCTCGTCGCCGCTCACTTCGATCAACCGCAACGCAAACAGATCGGCCAAATCGCGGAGCGCTTGGCGACGACTAGCAGGCGATATCGGTTTTTCGATATACGCTTCGCTTAATAAGATCCGTTGCTCCGTCAGACCAAGACGCGACAGATAGGCGTCTACCTTCTCGAACTCTTCGCTTAAAACCTCCGCCGAGCGCGTATCGTACGACTGCGCAGCGCTCCCCTCCGCCGAAATCGTCGACAACAGGATCGCCGCGGCCCCGATCGCCCATTTAGTTGTTCGTAAGCGGCTGATAGCGTACTCCATGAAATCCTGCGTTCTTGCACGCTTGAATGGCTGCGGAAACCATGCCGTAAGGCGCTTCGTCCTGACCCCGTACGATCGCAGGCAACGATTTATCTGGAAAAGCGGTCAATACTTCTTCTAACTCTTCTTGGGTCGTAAACATGCGACTGCCGAGCTGATATCCAAAGCCGTCGCCGTCGGCCGTAACTTCCACAATCGCCGGATCGAAATCGCTCGCTTGCGCGGCCGACGGATTGGCCGATTGTACGGCGATATCAAGCTGCCGCTCGGTCGGCGTAAAGCTGGCCGTTACGATAAAAAAGATCAGCAACAAAAACACGACGTCGATCATGCTCGTCATGTTTAGGTCGATCTTTTTGTTACGCGTCTTGCGATGGGCGCTTAGTCTCACCGGAAAATCCTTTCTTGCAGCCCCGCTTATTGCGGCGTTTCTACCGCAAGTTCCACTATTTTTACTTCAAACTGTTCAAATTGATCGACCAACTGATTGATGCCCCGAGTTTGCGCCCCTTGATCCATCCGAACCAAGATTTTGATCTGTTGCGGATCGCCCCCTACTTTTTCAAGTTCCGACGCGACCATCGCCGCCAGGTCCGCAAGTTCGACGTCGGCGCCCCCGACCGACATGCGCCCAGCACGATTAATGTTGATCGTTAACGTCGAGCGATCTTGATCTCTGTCGCCCGCTTGCTTGGGCAGTTGCAACTGCTCTCGGTTCGCTTGCGAAACCTGAGTCACCGTGACGAAAAAAATCAACAGCAGAAACACCACGTCGATCATCGGCGTGATGTTCATCTCAGGTAAATGACGATTTCGACTTTTGCAGAGCCTCACGGCGATCGCTCCTATTAACGGCGACGACCGAGCGGGGTCAAAATTTGTTCGACCCGTTTGCCTGCTTCCGAAACGAGCGAATCAATTCGATTTCCGAAAAAGCTATAGGCGACCATCGCCGGAATCGCGACGACCAATCCCAGCAACGTCGTGACCAATGCCTGACCGATCGCCTCGGCCAATTCGGCCGGTTTCGGCGCTCCGTCGGTCGCGGCGATCGTATTAAACGCATTGATCATGCCGAGCACCGTACCGGTCAGTCCTAACATGGGGGCGATTTGTCCGATCAACCCGAGCACTTCAATCTTGCGATAAAGCTGGCCCGTTTGCTCCTCGCCCGCTTCTTCGACCGCCGCTTTGTACTCGGCGAAACCGAATTCCGAACTGCGGTAACGGGTCAGCCCCGATTCGACCACATAGGCCAGCAAGCTGCGACTGCTCGGCTGCTGACAAACGTCAATCGCCTCATCGATCCGTCCTTCTTCAACCAGGTCGCTCAGCGTCGCCGCTATCTCTTCGGGCATCAATACGTCTTTGCGAATCGAGAGAAAGTGCTCAACGATAAAGCCGACCGCAACAATCGATAAAACGCCGATCAAGGCGCCGACGATTCCGCCGTCCATCAACGTATCTAAAAGCGTTCGTTGCGGCGCATTATCGGCGACCGGTTCTTCGAGCGTCTCTTCAACGCTTAGCGCCTCGGTCACCGGCGGAGCGTCTTGGGCTAGCAAAGTCATGCCGTAAACGCCGACGATCAAGATAAACGAATACGCCAAAACAGCGCGGTTTCCGAAGGTGCGTCTCATGCCTGTTCCTTAATGATCATCGCCGCGATTGAGTTGGTTTCGCAATCGCCGTCCAAAATACGCGCCGCTATAATTCTCTAAAATCTCTTTACGTATCGCCGCCGCTTGTCTTGTTTCTCCCGCTTTTTGCAGGGCCGTCATCGCGTGGTAGAGCGCCGCCGCCGACAATTCAGGCCGTTGGGTTCCCTCAAGAGCCGGCACATGCGCAAGATCAAGCGTCCCCTGCTCGACGGCCGAAGACATCGTTTGAGACGTCCTCGCCCTGCCGATCAAATAACGAGCGATGCTGCGATTGAAAGGATGCATGCCGGGCAAACGAGCTTCGAGTTGCACGATGACCTGATCCTGCCGACCGCTTGCCAAATCTTGCAATGCCGGAGCAAGAACGCGCCAGTCTGAGACCAGCGCGTTGTCGGCCCGCAAATTGTCGAACGATTTTTCCGCCAGCGACATATCGCCCGCGACAATCGCCAAGGCGCCGACATAAACGAACGCCGCTTGCGGCAGCGGCGTTTGCAAATCTTGCGCGGCCGCTTTCACCAGCGGAAGCGCCCGCTTCGCTTCTTCTTGATCGAAAAAAATCGGTTCCAGTTCCGGCGACAAGCCTGTCGCTGGGTCAAAGCTCAGCTTTCGTTCGCCGGGCAGCGCGTCGGCTAAGCCCGATTTGTCGCGCAGCATTTTTAAGATGCGAAAATAGGCTTCTAGCGCCGCCGCACGTCGTCCGGCCGCTTGTCGACTCCACATGGTCGCCTGACAAACCAGGTAGGCGGTTTCGCTCTTTCGCTTGGAGTAAACCGGAAAAAGCGTTTCGGCCTGGTCCGCTAAACCGTCGAAATCACCCACGCTCAATCTCTGACGCAGGCGAAACAACGGTCCGCCCAATTCTCGCAGCAACTTGTCAAATTGTTCTTGCTGACGTCCGACCGAACCCCGTTCGATTTGGTCCCAGCCGACAAGGCCTCGGTCGGCGACGTTGACCCCGTCTTCGTCAAGCGACAAGACCTCAATGTCGCTGAGAATCTCTAGATTGCGAAGAATCAGGCGATCTCCCCATGCGGTCGATAAGCCTAACAACCAGCAAAACGCCGCCGCAACCAGAAGAAGAGCGCCGCTAAAACGCTTGAACATGGCGATACTCCCCTCCTGACTCGGCCGCAATTTGCCGCATTAACGGCTCGGCGCTGCGATCCATAAAGGAGATCGCATGAACTTTGACGCGCGGCTCGCTTAAGTCGTTTAGCTTTTTCACTTCGCCGACGTCTTTTGCGTCAAACAGCCCATCGGTCATAAAAAAGACGGCGTCAGGTCGAGGCGTATATTTCATGGCGATTTCAAACGCCGGCAATGGATTGGTTCCGCCGGCGGGCCCCACCGTCTTCAACCATTCCGATAGCGCGTTGAAATCTCTCTTCGGATGACGCCAACCCGATTGAGGAAAAGGCAACGCTTGCGATTGAAAAAAGATGACTTGAAACTGCGCTTCGCGCGGCAAGCTTGAGACCGTTTCCAGTATTTCCTCCTTCACGTAATCAAGCTTGACGCCCGACATCGACCCTGAACAGTCGGCAATGATGCAAAAACGACGTCCGGCCGCGCGCAAGCCCATAAAAGAAGCACCGGCGCCAACTCCGCTTCCGCCGCCGCCGATGGTCGATA
>JBITAD010000553.1:0-7165 GCA_044439945.1 Blastopirellula sp. JB062 | reverse complement strand
CCGGTCTCTTCGGCCGCTCGCAGCGGCGAGTAACAGGCGACATGTCGAGCGAACTCCTCGAATCGATTCGTATGTCGCGCGATATACTCGCGATCGATCCAATCGTTTTGAATCAATTCGTTCGCAATCGCATACAGCAAAACCAAATCGGACTTGGGCCGAATTTTCAAATGCCAAGTCGACGCTTGCGCCGTCTCGGTCAATCGCGGATCAACGACAATCACCTCCGGGCGATGCGGATTTCGCAACACGCGCTGCCACAAAATCGGATGCGCGATACATAGGTTAGATCCGAAAAAAATCAGCGTATCCGACTCTTCAAAGTCGGCGTAACAAAATGGCGGCGCGTCGAACCCAAATGATTCTTTATAAGCGGTCGCGGCGGTCGCCATGCACTGCCGCGTGTTGCCGTCGCCATGCGTCATTCCCATTCCGAACTTGGCCAACGCGCCCAAGTACGTCATCTCTTCCGTCGCGATCTGACCGGTACTTAAAAAGGCGGCCGCCTGGTTGCCGTATCGCGCTTGCACCTGTTTCATGCGCTCGCAAAAATATCGTAACGCCGCGTCCCAGCCGATCGGTTCCATTTCGCCTTTCGGGTTTCGTCGCAGCGGGGTCTTCGCTCGATCTGGCGAACGTAAGACGTTTAGCGCTTCCCAACCTTTAGGGCAAGCCATTCCCAAGTTGACCGGCCAATCGGTCGCAGGCGTCAGATTGACGGCCTGCCCTTCTTTCAAATGAATTTCTAACCCGCAGCCGGTCGAGCAAAATCCGCAAACCGAGGTCGTCGTGGCGTCGGGCAAATCAGCGGTCGGCGTTTTACCAAGCCCAAATTTCGCAGGCTCTAACACCAAATCGCGCGTCAGTCCTCCATCGCGAGCGATCAACCAAGGCGCCGCGTTTGTCACAAGATTCGCTTTCCAATCATTGCCGCGCGTCGTACTCATTGGCGATCTCCCAGGCGTGCGATCCCTGGCATGCTGGGCGTCGCTTCCGAAGCGAAATATAGATATCGATCAATCAACTCGGCCGCCGTTAACGTCAACAAACCGACCAAGGCGATCCCATGCGATGCGTCGCCGTCGCTGATCAGCAAACCCGTCAACGGCAGCAACGCTCCCCCGCATCCCCACAACGCGTTTCGCAGCGTCATCGGAAGACTTAACTTGCGGTTTAGAAGTGCGACGGTACGCGTCCATGGATTTTCATAATTGTGATCGGCTAAACGCATAAATCGTCGCTCGCCGTAGCAGCGCATCGCCGTTAATCCGATTAACAAACAGCCGAGCGGGATGCGACTCACCTCTGGCGCCCATTGCGTCGCCAGCGAAGCGGCGACTCCTAACAACAATGCCGTTCCGCCAAATCGCATCGACGTCCAAATCAATCCCCAAACCGGCCGCTGAGTGACGACGTAAATCATGATGCTGCAATAAACGGCCGCTACTCCGACTGCGACGCTCAGCCAAGCGGCAAGCATGCCCAGTTCGAGAAAAGTCTGCAGCGTTACTGATGCGGTCGCCAATCCGATCAACGCAAAATATTTGCCGAAGAGAATCGCTTCGCGACTGAGCCACGAAGTGCGCAGCCCCAAAAAAACGCGGAACCCGTAAAGCGGACGCCCCAGATGCAGCCCCGAAGCGGCCAGCCCAACCGCACACGTCGCCGTCGACAAGACGAACAGCATGCCTCGTTGCGACGGCAGCAAACAGCCGGCCAAGGCCGCGCCGACCGAGAGTTGCGTAAATACCAACAATACGACAAGCGGCAAATGGCCATGGTTGAGTCGTAACGAAAAGAGATCGCCCGACGTCAATTTGGCTTGCCTCGTTGAACCGACAAAGCGAGTCGTGGGCGCGGTCGTCGCCGGATGCGCGGCGCCCTGCAAAAAGTCTCCTTGTGCGCCGGAAGCACGCGCCTCGGCTTGATCGACAAGCGTAATGCGAATCGCTTGATTCGGGCAAGCTTGCACGCAAGCGGGCGCTTCGCCGACGTCGAGTCGTTGCCGGCACATATCGCATTTTCGTACGATTTTTTTGGTTTCGCTATATTGCGGAACGTCGTACGGACACATCATCGTGCAATACTTGCAACCGATACATTGATCATCCAAATGTACGACGATTCCGGTGACCGGATCTTTTTCGTAGGCTTGCACCGGACACCCGCGCAGGCATCCCGGGTCAGCGCAATGATGACACGCGGTCGTTATATGTTGCAGAGCGCCTGATTCCCCGTCGCTCTGCAAAGTTCCGACGGTGCGCCAAGTTTCGTCTTCTTCCAGGCCATTGCGCTGATGACAAGCGACGACGCAAGCCTTGCAGCCGGAGCAAGCGTCCAAATCGACCTCAAACGCGTATTGCTCGCCATCGGTTGGCGCCGAGGTTGGCAACAATTCGCGATAGAAGGGCGCCATCAGCGGCGCCGTCACATCGGCATGACGCTGCGAAAAACGTTCGACCGCGGACAGATCTTGCTGCTCGTCCAGCAAAAACTGAACCAGATCGAACCCCTCGCTGACTCGAATCTGCGGCGCCTGTCGCGTTACGGTCGACATCCGGCTCTCCTTATAACGACACGCAAACGACCGACGACAATTGATTGCCGGCAAACTGCGGAACGCCCACGTGCCAACTTGCCGTCGAGTCGTCGTCCGCTTTGACTAATTTGGGATAGCGCGCGGCGGCGACGTAGCCGGCGAGCCCTTCTCCTAGTCGCAATCGTGAAGGCGACGATTTCGCCGCCGCATCGTCAATCGAGCCGGTTCGTACGAGCCCTGCCGAGTCGTCATCGGGCGTCCATATTTCGACCTGAGAAAAGAGGGGCGTTTGCCGCGATCCCAACAGTAGCAATACGTTGGCAAGTTCAAACTCGGATTGCATGAAGGGAAGCCCGACTCCAGACGTCAGGCCTGCCGAACGAGCGCCTGACGCACGCATAAAATTGAGCGACTCGCCCAAATCGAGAACGCATGCCGCCCGGCGATTCTCCCAGATTTCGCCGGGCATTCCTGATCGTCGGGGAAAACGAACATAAGGGGTAATTCGCTCGATGTAAGGAAGATTTCGATAGACGCCGGCGCTCAGTTTCAACTCGTCTCGGTCGTCTCGCCGCCACAGTTCCCAGGCGGCGATCGCGCCGTCGTCTGGAAAAAAAATCATTTCGACGCCGCCCCGCAGCGATTGGCTCGTCGCACAAGGAAAAGCCAATCGAACTTGACCCTCCCACTCTTCAATCTGCGCCCCTCGCTCTTGGCCAAAACGAAGCTCAATATCTTGATCGAAGCTGTCCTCCTGCTCGCCGGTCGTCTCGACCGTCCAACCGGCCGCTTGCGTCTCGTCAACCGCCCAGACGCGTACCGCTTGCAGCATGCATCCCGTTTTTTGCGCGTTTCGCATACTCCCCTCCAAACAACTCATGCTTCGACCTGCTCCAACAAGTCTCGTTTTTTTGGCACGACGGCAGAGCCGCTCACCTCCGTCGCCCGCGTAGCTTGCGGCAGAGAACTAGTTTTTTTCTGCCGATCTTGCTCTTCCAAAAACGAGACCAGACAGCCGCGTAAGTCGTAATAGAGCGGATCTTCCAGCAACGCTTCGCGCTGTCGCGGTCGCTCAAACGGCATCTCTAAGACTTGCCCAACCCGAGCCGCAGGTCCGCTGGTCATCATGCAGATTCGATCTGACATATAGATCGCTTCATCCACGTCATGGGTCACCAGCAGCGTCGTAATCTTTTCGCGATCCAAGATTTGAAGAATGACGTCTTGCAGTTCCATTCGCGTTAAAGAATCGAGTCGCCCAAACGGTTCGTCGAGAAGCAGCATCTTCGGTTTCAGTGCGATCGCCCGGGCGATGCCGACGCGCTGCTGCATTCCGCCTGACAGCTCGCGGGGGTATTTATGCATCGAATCAGCCAATCCGACGGCGTCGAGATAATATTCGCAAATCTCGCGACGTTGCCGCCGGGTTCCATGCTTAAAGACCCGGTCGACGCCGAGCCGCACGTTTTGAATCGCCGTCATCCAAGGCAGCAAGCAAGGCGCCTGAAATACGACGGCTCGATCCGGCCCGGCGCCTATCGCTTCACGCCCCGCCAAGACGACGCTGCCGGCGGTGATCGCATTGAGCCCGGCGACCATCGTCAAGACGGTCGACTTGCCGCAACCGGAATGCCCGATCAAACTGACAGCTTCGCCTTGTTTCATGATCAAATTAAAACCGTCGACCACCGTCACCGCATCGCCGTACGGGTTGGGATACGCCTTGGTCAGGCGAAATAGTTCGACGTAGCGCGGATCGGCACTGACCATCTCATTTTCCTTCGACGAAAACCGGATCGACTAAACGGCAGGCAATAAATCAGGTAACGTAAATCGCCGAGATTCGCCCTTCGACTTCGACTCTGCGTTGAGTTGCAACATGTATCGAGTCGCCGCGTTACGTAGACGTTTAAACTCGGGATCAAAATTCAGGGCGCCGCGATCGCGCGGCCGCGGCA
This sequence comes from Blastopirellula sp. JB062, assembly GCA_044439945.1. Lineage (GTDB taxonomy): Bacteria > Planctomycetota > Planctomycetia > Pirellulales > Pirellulaceae > Blastopirellula. The sequence goes on along the minus strand of JBITAD010000553.1, from coordinate 2,668 downwards.
ACGAGACGACGAAATCGCGTCCTAAACGCGCCGCCGGACCAGGCGTCAGCGGTACGATCCGATCGGCCATCAAGACCGCCTCGTCGACGTCGTTGGTCACCATCACGACCGTGCGCCGATCTTCTTCCCACAACCGCACGATCTCGTCTTGCAACACGCTGCGCGTTAACGCGTCGAGCGCGCTCAACGGTTCGTCCAGCAGCAACACTTCCGGTTGCATCGAAAGAGTGCGAGCAAGCGAGAGCCGTTGTCGCATTCCGCCTGAAAGTTCGCCTGGATATTTGTCTTCCGCCCCTGTCAAACTCACCCGATCAACGTACGTTTGCACGTATTCGCGTCGTTCCGAGCGAGTTAGGTCGCGTCTCAAACGTTTGACGGCCAAATCGATATTGCCGACGACCGTGAGCCACGGCAGCAACGAATAGTTTTGGAAAACGATCCCGCGATCAGGCCCCGGGCCGAGCATCGGCTCGCCGCGAAACAACGCCTTGCCGCTGGTCGGTGCAGTCAGCCCGGCCAACGTCGAAATCAACGTCGACTTTCCGCTGCCCGAATATCCGATGATCGCGACAAATTCGTTTTCGGCGACCTGCAGAGAAGCCTCGCTTAAGACGACATATCCGTCCGCTCCCGCGCCATAAGCGACCGAAACGTTTTGCAATTCCAAAATCGGCGTTTGTACATCTGATTCGTTCGACGTATTCATTGCGCGTATCATAAGGCGGGCGATCCTCCGTCAAAGCTGACTAACCGTTGAAACACGATCATGATTCGATCAAGCAGCAGCCCCACGACTCCGACGACGAAAACCGTCAGCAACATTTGCGAGAAGGTGTCGGAAGATCCGTTATTGAACATGTCCCATACGAACTTGCCCAAACCGGGGCTGGACGAAAGCAATTCGGCGGCGATCAGCACCATCCAACCGACCCCCAACGAGATGCGTAGCCCGGTAAAGATCAACGGCAGCGCCGAAGGAATCACGATTTTGGTCAAACGATCCCACAGGCCGAGCCTTAAAACGCGCGCGACGTTCAAATGATCGCGATCGATCGAAGCGACCCCCAAGGCGGTGTTCACCAAAGTCGGCCATAGCGAACAAAGCGCGACCGTGATCGCCGAGCTTAAAAACGCAGGCTTGACCCACGCTTCGTCCGGTCGATCAATCAATCCGCCGACCACAATAAAAACGATCGGCAGCCAAACGATCGGTGATACCGGCTTAAAAAGCGAAATAAGCGGTGTCAAAGAAGCCATGACGACCCGGTTAAGCCCGCAGATCACCCCGATCGGAACGGCGATGCCTGTCGCCATTAAAAAGCCGACGAAAACGCATTTAACGCTGGTAAATACTTGGTCAAAAAAGGTTGGGGGCTTCGCGTAAATGGCGTTTGAGCTCGAAACGACGCGTTGCTCGGCGTTTAGATAATGCAATGTCGCTGCATACCGCTCGTTTGCGGAAACGGATTCCAAGTAAGCGTCGGCGTTTTTTAACTCCAGCGCCGCATCCGCGACTTTACGGCGACGATTTCCCGCGCGTAGCAAGTCAAGGCGCTTCTCTAAAAATTGAAATTCTTGATCGAGCTTGTTTTTTTCGCTCAATAAGGCGGCGTACTGCGGCGTCGTCGTTTCGCGCATGGCGTCCAAATCAGCGCGCAACTCTTTCAAATGGGCCGCTTCTTCCGACGATTGGGCCTGATGGGCGCGAACCGATGCGACGTATTTCGCTCTTATAGACGCTTGAGAAAGGTCAAGCTCGGCGCCTTTCGATTGCAGCGAGCGTTTGCGTTCCGCCTGACGTGCTTGATAGATCGTCGCTTGATTTCGTATCGCCTGGTCAAATTTGGCCAGTTTCGCTGTCGTTTGCGAATCGATCGCGGCGCTCAGCGCCGCAAGCTCGGCGTCGACAAGCGATCTGCGGCGCCTGGTTGAATCAAATTGCCCGGTCACTGAAGCGATCGCCGAGTCGCGATCTTGTCCCGTGCGAGCGAAGTCCGCTTTTTTGGCATATTCGCGCGAATGAAATAGATAAACGTCGCCCAGCGATCCAAGCACGTCGAGCGGGGTCGGCAAGCGCCCCGCTTTGGTTTGGATCCAAGGAGCGATCGTCGCCCAAGCGCCGATAAACAGCAGAAAGACGACCAGCGGCGCAATCAGAAATAATCCGATCTTACGAAGTTGCCGCCGCGGCTCTTCTCCATAGCAAAGACGAACGACCGGATCAAAGCAATTCAGCCCGGCGACGTCTAGCATGCGGATCAATTTGTATTTCATCGCAATCTCAGGGGTAGATATCAACTCGAATTCGCGTCTTGATTTCGCCAGCCCAACTTGTCAGCCGTGCGGCTGCTATTTTTGATGGCCAATAGGCTGCGACTGGAGATAGCCGAGAGGATCGCGGCCGTCATAGACGACCCCGTCGATAAAGTCGTCGGTCGGCGGCTTATAGCCGTCCGTCTCAGCGTTTGGAAGTTCGTCGCGATCCAAAGCCCCTTCGGAGATCAGTCGGGTCGCGGCCGCTCGATAAATGTCGGGGCGATAGATTTTCTTGACCGTCTCGTCATACCACGCCGCCCCTTTCGGTTCGGCGATCTGCCCCCAGCGACGCATTTGCGTCAAAAACCAAACGCCGTCGCTGTACCAGGGATAGGTCGCATGATTCTTGAAG
>JBITAD010000552.1:0-7186 GCA_044439945.1 Blastopirellula sp. JB062 | reverse complement strand
TGGGTCTCGCCGTTTCGGGCTTCCGCCGACGGCATGGAAAATCGGATCATCTTTCGCGGCGGCCCCTATGGCGCCGACAACGCCTACGCCGTCGGACGAGAACGCGACCATGGTCCCGTTCCGCACCGTGGGCCCGATGAGGGGTTGCTGATGGGCGCTAGAAACGTCGAGCCGGTCAACGGCGGCGGCGACTGGCATATCGTTCGGCCCGACCATTGGATGTTCGACGGGACAGGCGCCAAACAAGGAGACCGCATCCCCGGCTTGGTCGGTTGGGAATATCACGGGCAACCCGCCCAAATCCCAGGTCTGCAAGTCGTCGGCGCGGGAACCGCCTGGCAAGGAGGCGTCAACCCGCAGCAATGGACGGCGACTATCTATCCCGGACCGAAAGATAACTTCGTCTTCAACGCCGCAACGATCTTTTGGGCGCAAGGCCTCAGTTCGCCGCCGGGGCATGTTCTGCCTTGGTCGCACTGGAGTCGTCCGCATGGCCCCGACGCCCGAGTTCAACAAATCACGCACAACCTGCTTCAACGCGCAATCGGCGCTTAAAACGCCGGCTTTCGCTCGCCTTGTTCAAGGAATGCCCAGTGACGCTTCGCAATCTTTTCTTGTTGACGCTGTTAGGCGCATGCGCGTCGACCTCGCAAACGCTGGGCGCTGACGCGGCCGCTTCGACGCTGCAAGCGCCTGCCGGTTATACGGTCGAGACGGCGGCCTCTTCCGACTTGATCGCACATCCGCTGATGGCAGATTTCGATGAGCAAGGTCGACTTTACGTGGCGGCGAACTGCGGTCAAAACTTACCGCGAGCCGAGCTAGAAAAACAACTCCCGAATTTCATCCGCCGCCTCGAAGACGTCGACGGCGACGGCGTGTTCGACAAGGCGACGACGTTCGTCGACAAACTGACTTTTCCTCAAGGCTGCCTATGGCACGCTGGCTCGCTCTACGTCGCTTCGAGCGGCGCCATCTGGAAATTTACGGACGCCGATGACGATGGGGTCGCCGAACAACGCGTCAAGCTTGTCGGCGATTTCGGTTACACCGGCAACGCCGCCGATATCCACGGTCCGTTTCTCGGCCCCGAAGGCCGACTCTATTGGTGCGAAGGAAGACACGGTCACGAAATCAAAGATCGCCAAGGCAAGTTGGTCAGCAAAGGGAAAGCCGCACGCATTTTTTCGTGCCGGCTCGACGGCGAAGACGTACGAACTTATTGCGCCGGCGGTATGGATAACCCGGTCGAAATCCTCTTTACTCCGTCGGGCGAAATGCTCGGTACGGTCAACTTGTTGTACGCTCAGCCTCGCGGCGACTGTCTGGTGCATTGGCAGCATGGCGGCACATATCCTCGCGCCGACTATGTCGAAGGATTAAAAAGCGAATTTGTTCGTACCGGCGATCTGTTGTCAGAGGTCTATAACTTTGGACACGTCGCCGTATCGGGGCTCTGTCGCTTGCGGCAATCGCATCGGCCCGCCAGCGGCGACGAATCGCTACTCGTAACTCAATTCAATACCAACCGAGTCGTACGGGTCGACCTACAACCCAGCGGCTCGACTTTTTCCGTCCGCGCTTGCGAAGATTTCCTCGTCTCGCCCAGCAAAGACTTTCATCCAACCGACGTCTTGCAAGATGCTGACGGGTCGTTGTTGGTGATCGATACCGGCGGCTGGTTCCGAATTGGGTGCCCGCAATCCGAATCGGCCAAGCCTGACGTCCGCGGTGCGATCTACCGCATCCGTCCAACCGCGGCGGCTGTCGGCAATGCCGATCTGACGACAACCGGCGACAATCCGATATCGACTTTGCAAACGAAAATTTGGTCGCTCCGCCGCACCGAATCACCCGACGCGCTTGCCGAAATCGCAACCTATCTAAAGCATCGCGAACCGGCGGTTCGTCAAACGGCGGCCAGGGCGCTGCTCGATTGGCCTCGCAGCGAAGAAACGCTTTCGCATTTACCGGCGCTGGCCAAACTGCTGGAAACGGGCGGCCCGCACGAGCGTCTTGCCGCCGCGACCGTGTTGGCACAGATAGCCGGCCAAGCGCCTGAAGCGACGCCCCAACTGCTGGCGGCACTTGATCGAGACGACAACGACCCAGCGATTCGACATGCCTTAATTCTAGGGCTCATTCAAGGAAACCGGCGCGATCTGCTAAGCCAGGCGTTGCTTGACGAACGCCCCTCGATCGCGAGTGCGGCGGCGATCGCGATCGAACAGCTGCGTCGTCCCCAGATCAATCTCGCCGATCAACAATGGCTCGACATTCCCGCCGCTTCGCTCGGCAAGCCGTTGACCGCTCAAGACCGAGAAAAACTGCTGCAATACGAAACCGACCTGCCAGCGGGCGAACCGACGCGCGGCGAGCGGTTGTTCCGCTCCCCAAAATTGGCCTGCGACAAATGTCATCAGATTTCAGGGAAAGGGGGACAGGTCGGCCCTGATCTTACGACGATCGGTCGTAGTCGCGGCCGGCGCGATTTGCTCGAAGCGATCCTCTACCCCAACGCGACTTTTGCTCGCGGTTTCGCCCCTTATCTGGTGATGACCGACGAAGGCAAACTGCATAGCGGAATTATTCTGGGCGAAAATCAAGACGAGTTGCACCTGGGCGTCGATAAGGATAAATCGGTACGCATCGCCAACGATCGGATCGAAGCGATCCGCGCCAGCGACGTTTCGATCATGCCGCCTGACTTCCATCAAGCCATGTCCCAACAAGAACTTGCCGACCTGATCGCCTACTTGCAGTCGCAAAACGAAGCGCGCCGGTCAGCGGCGCGATAGCGATTCGTCCTGCTAATACTGCTGCTCCGTCAAGACCGACCGCAGTTCGTCATACGCTTCTTCCTCGCCGTCGCGGGTCGCCATTTTGCGCATCAACTCTTGCGTGGTGAAGTCGGGCAATAGAAAAGCGTCGCCGTTGGCCATGACGACGTTTCCGGTCAGACCGTTGGTCAACATGCTCGCGTTATTCGGATCGTTCTCGATCGATAACGTATCGCGATTCAGCGACAGATCGTCCGGCTGAATCCACAAGATGCCGGGGCCGTTCTTCTCGACAACAAGCAGCAACGTTTCCATTTCGTCTTTGACGTCGTCTTGGCTGACGTCGCCGCTCGGCGGAAACAGGGTTCGCTTCCCTTGAATCACGACGAACCGAGTCTCCAAGTGGAAAGACCCCGATTCGCCGAAACTATGATAAACGTCGGGCATTCCGCTCGCCATTGCCATGTTGTGCGGATCGTCCCAAGGAAGATCTAAACGAAAGCGATCGTAGGTCGCTTGATGGCCCAAATAGGGAAGCAGCAAGACGCGCCACGAAAGTAACGGCTTTCCCTTGGCGTCGACGCTGTAGGCCGGCGGGTAGGCGTTGTAGACGTCGTAATAAGATTGCATCGCCGCGGCGATCCGTTTCAGATTGGCTTGCGAGGCGTCGTTTTGGGCGGTTCGCCGGGCAGTTTTGATCGCCGGCACCGCAAAACTGGCGATCCCTCCGCCGCAGATCGCCAACACTAAAATGCCGCCAAACGAAAAACCCAGAATCAACATAAGCGTCGCCAACGGCATCCGGGCCGGCTCCGCCTTGGGCGCTAAGCGGGCCGTCGTGCTGGCGGCGGTCGTCTCCTGCTCAGACGCCTGCGTCAGATTTCCTACTGCCGGAATGGTAATTGACTTCGCACAAATGGCGCAGGGGCCGGTTTGCCCGGCGTATTTTTCGTCAACTTCCATCGAGGTCCCGCAGTGGGGACAGGTAAACGAAATCGGCATTCGCAAATCGCTAGACAAGTAACAAAAGGGAACATTGCCGATTATAGGCGTCGTCTCCCGCAATCGCTAACGACTTGCCCGGAACTCTTTCACGATCTGCACGTATTGGGCCGCCAGATTTGAAATGCGCTGCATATCGCCGTTGGCGACCGCTTCTTTTTCGATCAACGAACCGCCGACCCCCAGCGCGCAAGCGCCCGCTTTTAAAAAGTCAGCCGCCGTGTCTAAGTTCACCCCCCCGGTCGGCATCAACTTCACCTGCGGCAACGGGCCATGCAGCGCTTTCAAATATTTCGGCCCCGTAATGTCAGACGGGAAGATCTTGACCACGTCGGCGCCTGCTTGCCAAGCGGTGACGACTTCAGTCGGAGTCAGCGCGCCCGGCATGATCGCTTTGCTGTAGCGGCGGCAAAGTTCGATCGTCTCTAAATGAATCGCAGGCGAGACGATAAACTCGGCGCCTGCCAAAATGGCCAGTCGGGCCGTTTCCGGATCTAAAACGGTTCCGGCGCCTAAAATGACCTTTCCCCCCAAGCGATCGGCGACCGCTTCCAGCACTTGGTGCGCTTTCGGAACGGTAAAGGTGACTTCGATCGCGTCGACCCCGCCGGCGTGCAACGCTTCGGCGATATCGATGACCGCTTCGGGCCGATCGGCTCGCAAAACGGCGACAAGTCCGGATGCGGTCTCTTTTTCGACGATCGACGGCTGAGACATGGGCAGCATTCCTTTAAGACGTATTTCTGGTGCGTCTGCAACTTGGTCTAGGGGCGACGACGGGGCTGGCCGCGGCATATTTGCGATAATCCGTTTTGACGACGTATTTTACGCAACGCTTTGTCAAATCGGCCAAACGTGAGATAATAGCAAAAACGGACGCCGCTCGGGCCGCGCGGCAGTCGCTTTCTTTCACTCCGCGCATGTCGATCACGTATGGATGCAGAATTGTTCTGGAACCTAGGACAGGGAATTATGCTACTGGTGCTCTCATTGGTAGCATTGATACTAGCGTTCCAATTTATGAGAAGGTATCGGGGTCACGCCGACGACGACCTGCCGGGACAAGAAACACTGCTATCAAACTTCCGGGAAATGCATTCACGGGGTGCTCTGAGCGACGAGGAATTCCGAAAGATTAAGACGGACATCTCGACGCAAGTTCGGAATGCGGTTGGCGATTCGCCAGAAGACCCGTCCGACGAGCCGACTCGCGATGTTTGATTTTTGCGGTTAATTTCCGCACAAACGTAACGACGCTTCCGTACAACGAGAAGTTCAAGCCTGGGAGGCTGCTGGGACGAAATCACACGGTATGCGATTTCGGGCCCAGAACGTAGGGAAGCTTGAGATAAATTTTGAGACTTGATAGCTCGACTATCTGCGGACAAGGATGCCCCCCGGGCCCACGGCTTCACAGCCAACGGCCGATCGAGCGACACCTGGGAGTTTAGAACCGTGTAGGCGAACGTCGCCCTCTCGCCAATGACGCGTCGTCATGACGCGCTCGGTTCAACTTTGAGAAGCCGTAAAGGAGTTTGTGAATGCCCGCAGGAAAAGAAATCACTGGTGGTCGTCGCGGTTCGACGAATAAGAAGAACGCCTTTTGTTCGTTCTGCCGCAAAAGCTACCGAGAAGTGGGACCCTTGGTCGAAGGCCCCGGCGACGTCTATATCTGCGGAGAGTGCATCGATCTCTGCAAGTCGATCTTAGAACAAGAGAATCGCCGCCGCGGCGCAAGCGGCAAACTGTTCAACCACGTTCCCACTCCGCGAGAGATCATGACGCAGCTCGACGAGTACGTCATCGGTCAGGGGAACGCCAAAAAAGTGCTCTCGGTCGCCGTCCATAACCATTACAAACGCTTGATGATGGGCGCCGAAGGTTCTGAAGTCGAAATCGAAAAATCGAACATCATGCTCGCCGGTCCGACCGGCAGCGGCAAAACCTTGCTCGCTCGCACCTTGGCACGCATCCTCAACGTGCCGTTCGCCATCGGCGACGCGACCACGCTGACCGAAGCCGGCTACGTCGGCGAAGATGTCGAAAACTTGCTGCTCAAACTGTTGCATGCGGCCGATTTCGACGTCGAAGCGGCTCAGCGCGGCGTACTTTACATCGACGAGATCGACAAGATCGGCAAAACCTCCAACAACGTCTCGATCACTCGCGACGTCTCGGGCGAAGGCGTTCAGCAAGCGTTGCTCAAAATGTTGGAAGGCACCGTCGCCAACGTTCCCCCGCAGGGCGGACGCAAGCATCCCGAGCAACAGTACATTCAAATCGACACCAGCAACATCCTCTTCATCTGCGGCGGCACGTTCGTCGGCATCGAAGACATCGTTCGCAAACGTCTCGGACGCAAGTCGATCGGCTTCGGCCAAGAGACCGGCTACAAAAGCGAAGCCGACTCGGCCGAATGCCTACGCAACGTCAACAGCGACGACATTCTCGAATTCGGCTTGATTCCGGAATTGGTCGGTCGCCTGCCTGTCGTCTGCTCGCTCGAACCGCTCGACATCGCCGGTCTCAAGAGCGTGCTGACCGAACCCAAAAACGCGTTGATCAAACAGTATCAACAATTGTTCGAGATGGAAAACTCTTCGCTCGAGTTCTCCGACGACGCGCTCGAAGCGATCGCCCAACGCGCTTTGAACAAAGGAACCGGCGCCCGCGGACTCCGCTCGATCATCGAAAACTCGATGCTCGACATCATGTTCGATCTGCCGGAACAAGAACCCGGCAGCAGCTTCTCGATTACTCGCGAAGTTATCGAGGGCCGCGATAATCTGTTCAAAATGCCTGAAACCAAAAGCGCCTAAAGGAACCCTCTTCCCACGATTTGACGTAGCACCTTCCGATTTTTGCACCTGTTAACGTGAACCTTGCCCCGACCGTCTCTCCAACGGTCGGGGCTTTTTTTATGCGCAACGCTTCTTGGGGGCCGTCTCTCCCCACCAGCTTTCCGACAAAACATGCGTTTCTCGTCGCATTCGCCGGCTCGTTATCGATTGCAATTGCATATCGACGACGCGGCGCCCCGTTCCGGCCAATGCGATATTCAAGGCGTATTCCGGCAATTTTATCCAGTTTTACGCCGACCGAAAAACTTCTCTAGTCGCCGCATTGTTATTTGCAATTAATTTGCAAGCGCATATTGACATCACTTTTTACAGGGGATAGCTTGAATCGCTACTGCCTGACTGCACGTACGTCGCCACCCCGCCGCAGATGGAGAAAGAGCATGTCCCCAGCTTTCATGGATCGAACCGCTTCGCTGCGAAAAATGCGCGGTTTTACCCTGGTCGAGTTGCTGGTCGTGATTGCGATCATCGGCATTTTGATCGGGCTATTGCTACCCGCCGTCCAACAAGCCCGCGAGGCGGCTCGGCGGATGCAATGCACCA
>JBITAD010000551.1:0-26364 GCA_044439945.1 Blastopirellula sp. JB062 | reverse complement strand
ATTTCTCCCCCACTTCTCCCCCCATTCCCCGAAAAATCTCCCTCGGGTGAGGTTGACTGACTGCTCCCTATTTAGTATAAATATGTACAGTGTCTCAAATTTTCGTTCGGCATCGCTTTTTCCGATGTCGCCTGGCGCCTGCGGGATGCGCCGGGATGCAATCAAGGCGTTGGGCCGCGGGATTTAGGCTGGGCGTCATCATGTCGGTTATCGCCGCATGCCGGGCATCGCTCGGCCGCGGTCGCGGCGAACCACGGGGGGAAAATCATCATGTCGATCGTTTACCTCGGCTCCGCTTCCCATGCAGCCAGCCTGCCGGAACCTGACGATGCGCCGTCGCCGCCGCTTCCGCCCAACGTTGCCGATCCAGCCGAGACGCCCCAGGAGCCTGGGCGGCCCCGCTCTTGCGATACAGGGGCCGATCGCTCGAACCGCCAAGAAGAAACTCCCCTGGAAGGGCTCACCACAGCGCAGCTGATGGGGCGCCGCGCCGCTCGGACATGGTTAGCGCCAGGTTTGCTCGCGCGGCACGAATCGGCGGTGATCTTGGGCCCCAGCAAAAGCCTGAAAACGTCGCTGGCGATCGATCTCTGCGGCGCGCTGGCGAGCGGCGGCAAGTTTTTAGGGCAGTTCGCGGTCGAGCAGCCCTTTCGGGTCGGGTATGTCGGCGGCGAAGAGACCGAACATGCGGCGCCCGACTTGGCCCATCGCTGGAGCGCTGCGGCGGACGTCGACCTGGCGAACCTCGATCGACTCATCTGGGGGCTGAACATTGCGGAGTTGGGCGACCCGGCTCAGCTTCGGCGGCTCACCGCTTGGATCGAGCGATATCAGCTTGAAGCGGTCGTGATCGATCAGGCCGAATTATCGAACGTCTCGCCGCGCGCCCAAGCCCGGCAACTGCGCGATATCTCGCGGTGCTGTCTCGAAGCAGGCGCCACGCCAATTTTTTGCTGTCCCACGCGCAGCGAGCCGCCGCCCCGCGCGCTGAGCGCCGCCGATCTGGCCGCCGCACCTGGCAACGCCGTCGCGCGCCAATGGCTGTTGGTCAATCGCCGCCAACCGTTCGAGCCAGGCAGCGGTCGCCATCAACTGTGGCTGACCTTAGGAGGCGGCGCCGGGCAAAGCGGTTTGTGGGGCGTCGACATTGACGAAGGTCAGGCCGGCTCGCACGCCGCTCGCAAATGGCAAGTGCAACTGCGCGACGTCGCCGCGATCGAAGAAGAAACGGCCCGCCTGGCCGCCAAGTCGCGGATCGAACATTTGCGTTGGAGACTGCGAGGCGTCATGTCGCAAATCGCCCCGGCCCAGTCGACCAAACTGAAGATCCGCGAGCAAAGCGGCATGAGCGGCGCCAAGTTCGGCCTGGCCTGGCAACAATTGGTCGACGCCGGCGAGATCCGAGTCGTCGCCGACAACGATCCTCACAAGCGCTCGCGCCAGCCCCGTTATCGCCTGGTCGATCTGGCGGAACGAACCGTCAGCGGCTCTGACCCGCGCGACGAAACCTTCGTCACCATGACGTCCGCCGAGCTGGCCCAACAGGCCGACCCAGCCTCGCCGACCGGCGCGGCCCAGCGCCCCGATTCGCGTCTGGCGGGGCCTGGCCAAGCGCTGCCAACCGCGCTGCACCGCCATCCTCAACGATCGCCCGGCCCCTTGTTTTGCGAGAGTCCGCACGAAAAAAAATCGCTGACCAGTCCAGTCCGCGCGCTGCGCAAAGCGCGAAAACGGCGCGAGAAAGCTCGCAGGCGAAAAAGGTGAAACGCCCGCGAATCGCCAAGTTGTCTGATTCGCCCGCTGCGTAAAGCCGCGACTTGTCGCCGCGGCGCCATCGCTTCCGTTTTCGATGGCGATCGTGCGCGAACCCCGCCGTTTTTCGCGGCTCTTTACCTACAAAACGGCGATTTGGGCAGGTTCCGCGCACGATTCACCAAATCTTCAAAGCCTTGTCGGCAGCGGGCCGTATCAAGGCCGCACGAAGGGACGAATCGAACGTGACTGCGTAAAATAAGGCACGAAGGGACGATTCGCTTCCATTGGGCATGCGACCTACGCGAACTCTTCATCAATCAGCTCGCTGCTTCGGCCGCAAAACGCCGGGCAAGACGACTGGTTCGGTAACGAAACGTTGCTGTCAAAATCGCGGATGTGTTATGCTAGGGGCCTGACTTCGCTCCCTTCCACACCCCGACTGGGGTCGGAATCCAGCCCTACGAAAGTTCCTTGTTCGAGCCTTCGCGACTGTAGCTCATTTAGGCAGAGCCTCCGTTTCGGCGGATAGAAATCGGTTCGAGCCCGATCGGTCGCTATCGACAATAACCTCAGGGAGAGATGGATGTCGGCAATCCTCGAGCGCCCGACGCTCGTACTGAATCGAAACTGGCAGCCGGTCGGCGTCGCCTCGGTGGCCCGCTCGTTGACCAAGGTCTTTAGCGGCACGGCGAGGATCGTCGATCCGCTCAGTTATCAGTTGTATGACTGGGAAGATTGGTCGCAACTTGTTCCCAACAAGAACGAACCGTTCATCTCGTCGCAACGTCTTAAGATTCGCGTGCCCGAAGTGGTGACGCTGGTCAACTACGATCGCGTTCCGCGCAACACGGTCACCTTCAGTCGTCGTAACGTTTTCAAACGCGACAACTATACGTGCCAATATTGCGGCTCGCGTCCTGGCAGCGAAAGCCTGACGATCGACCATGTCTTGCCGCGCGCTCAAGGGGGCGAGTCAAGCTGGGAGAACTGCGTCTTGGCTTGCGTCGAGTGCAATCATTCCAAAGCGAATCGCACCCCCGAGCAAGCGCGGATGCCGCTGCACAAAGTGCCGATCCGTCCCCGTTGGTCGCCGGTTTACGCCGCCCGTCGCGTTCGGATCGAATCGTGGGCCAAGTTCATCAGCGAAGCGTACTGGGACACCGAGCTTGGCGCTTAAAAAATTCGCTCTTGGAAGCGACCGCCCGCGCTTTGGCCGGCGGTCGTTTTCTCTCAGTCCTCAACCACGCTGACGACGTCGCCGGCCGCAACCTTGCCGGCGACCGCGATCATCGCGAACCAGCCGAACAGCTTTTGCCGGTTGGGCCGCGTCTTACCGGTCACGGGATGTCGCGCATAACAAGGGGTCCAGCGCCGCGTTAGCTGAACCCGGGCAGCGCCCAAGTCGATCTCGGCGCCAACCTGCAAATCGGCGAGCCCGACACCGGCGACGGCGACGTTTTCGCCAACGCTGCCGGGCGGCGGCACAGCGGCGTCTAGCTGCAGTTGATCGTACAGCTCGACGTCGAACAAACTGACCGCCCGCTCGTTCGTTTCGTGCTCGAGATAGCGATGCTTGTCGCCGACGACGCCGCGCGACGTCAGCTCGATCGCTTCGACCGCATAGCGCGGAATGCCGCCCGACTGCGAGACGCAGACGGCGACGACTTGCCCGATTCGGTTCATCACGCGGATCGCCTTGGTAAGAAGTCAGGTAGTCATTCGAAACTAGTTTACGAAAGAGTCGCCCCCTCGATCAAAGCGCCCCTTCGATCGCAGCGCGGGGCTCGGCTCGCTCGCCGCGCATCCCCCCTGCAACGGCAAACCGCCGCGCGTGCGGATCGGCTTGATTCTTCCGATCAGGTTTAGCGACGAGCGGAAGTATTCCGGAAAAACGGGTTCTCGGCGAAGAGTCCTGTTGACGGTTTGGCGTTAAGGCGTTTCTAATCGTCCCTTTGACAGGCGCCTTGGCCGTTTTTTTCCTCTGCGAGATCTTAGTAGGATTTCTCCATGTCGCTCGTTTTGCCCTCCGCTTCTCCCGAAAAAGCGGTCCCCATGCATGAAGCAATCCCAGAACTGACTCCCTTTGTCGCCGCTGAATTGGCGGATGACGGCGACGTCGACGACTACGATAGCTTTGATGATGACGACTTCGACGATGACTTTGACGAAGACTTTGAAGATTTCGAAGACCAGGAAGAACTGGGCGACGGATTCGACGACGATCTGTTAACTGACGATAACGACGACGAGGAAGACCCCGCCTTTTTCGACGAAGAAGACGACGAAGAAAAAGAAGAGGAAGAAGAGTCCGAAGACGAGGAAGAAAAAGAGAGCGCCGATTAACGTCCGGCCGGTTCGCGACCCGCGCATTAAAAAAGCCCCGCAAATTGCGGGGCTTTTCGTATTTTGTCGGCGAAGACGAAAAAAAATCTCGCCGATTTTATTCGCCGCCGAAGCGTCGCATGCTGCTGTTAATGCCGGCTCGCTCTAACAGCGACTTGCTCAAGATGTCTTCCATCACGTTTTCTTCGGCCGGCGGCGGACCGACGGCGCCCAGCTCGGACGGATCGTACTTCAGCTCGTATTTGTGTTTGGCGATCGAGATCGTATCGCCCGGATCAATCCGCTTTTCGCCCGTTTGAACGCGGTGGCTGTTGACCTTCGTTCCGTTGCGACTGTTTTGGTCGATGACGAACCAGTACCCTTTGTTGACGTACAACTGGCAATGATTGGACGAAACGTTTTTGAACCGCAAGACGATGTCGCACGTTTCGCGCCGCCCGACTAACAAACTTTTCTTCAGCAGGGGAATCGGATCCCCCCCGCCCACTGGTAAAAGCTCACCAAACATAGAAGTGCCTCTTCGTTTTTCGACGTCCCTTGGCCCTCACGCCGAAAATAATTTAAGATAGGATGATCATTGGCCTTACGGATCACTCTAACAACTTCATAAAAGCAGTCAACAATCCGTTGGTCGATACTTCCCCCCTGACAAATCCTGAATGGCGACAATCGGGACACCGGTACTATTCGTATAACTTCTTTCTGCGCAAGAAGTTTGGTCAACGCATCCAAAAGGTGAGCGTCGACGCGAAATTTACATGCCCCAACGTTGACGGCTCGGTCGCCAAGGGGGGTTGTACCTTTTGTGACAATCGTAGCTTCAGCCCCAGTCGCCGCGTCCCCATTCGCAAGATCACCGATCAGATCGACGACGGCATTCGTCGTCTGAAAATGCGGTACAAGGTCGAGCGGTTCATCGCCTATTTTCAACCCGCCACCAACACCTACGCGCCGGTCGAACGGTTGCGCCCCCTGTACGAGCAGGCGGTCTCGCACGAAAAAGTGGTCGGCATGGCGATCGGCACCCGGCCCGATTGCGTCGGACCGCCGGTCATGGACCTGTTGGCCGAGATGGCCGAGCGGACCTATTTGACGGTCGAATACGGCTTGCAAACCATTCACAACCGCTCGCTCGATTGGATGAACCGGGGGCATCATGTCGACGCCTTTTACGACGCCGTCGAGCGCAGCCAGGGACGCGGCTTCGAGATCTGCGCCCATGTCATGCTCGGGCTGCCCGGCGAGTCGCACGCCGATATGATGGCGACCGCCCAAGCGATCGCCGAGTCTCCCATTCAATCGGTCAAGATTCACAATCTCTACTGCGTCAAAAAGACGCCGCTGGCCGATCAGGTCGCCGCCGGCGAAGTCCGCCTGATGGAGTTGGACGAGTATGTGCATACGTTGGTCGATTTCCTCGAATTGCTGCCGCCGAACATGCTGGTCGAACGGACGATCGGCGACGCGCCGCCCGACTATTTCGTCGGCCCCGCTTGGTGTTTGGACAAGCCGACCGCTTTGAAAGCGATCGCCAGCGAGCTTGAGCGGCGCGATTCGTGGCAAGGAAAAAAATGGGCTCAAGGGGCTTCAACTTGAGTTTGTCTCGCCTGGCAATTAGTCTGGTTGACGCATCCCGCCGCACGCCGCTTGCCCGCCCCGCTAGGAAACCAGCTCGAATGAAGTCTCTTTGGTTGGCGTTTTTTTTCGCCTTTTTGACGACGACGGCGACACTTGCGCAAGACGATTATCGCCCCGGTCCCGACGCCGAGCGTAAGCCGGGCGTGCCGCAAGGGAAAGTCACCAAACACGTTTGGGATCAAAGCCGCATCTATCCCGGCACGGTCCGCGACTACTGGGTTTATGTGCCGGCTCAGTTCGATCCGGCCGAGCCGGCCTGCTTGATGGTCTTTCAAGATGGGGGCGGCTTCGTCCGCGAGAACGGCGCGACTCGCGTGCCGATCGTGTTCGACAATTTGATCGCCGCCGGCGAGATGCCGGTGACGATCGGCGTGTTCATCAATCCCGGCGTCGTTCCGGCGGCCGACGGAAAATCGAAGCCGCGGCGCAATCGCAGCCTTGAGTACGACACGCTCGACGATCGCTACGCTCGCTTTCTGTTGGAAGAGATTTTGCCGGAAGTCGCCCAGAAGCATCCCCTTACTTCCGACCCGGCCGGACGCGGCATTTGCGGCAACAGCTCGGGCGGCATCTGCGCGTTTACGGCCGCTTGGGAGCGGCCCGACGCCTTCGGCAAAGTCGTCAGCCATATCGGCAGCTTTACCAATATCCGCGGCGGTCACGTCTATCCGGCGCTGATTCGCAAAACCGAGAAAAAGCCGATCCGGGTCTTCTTGCAAGAAGGCGAAAACGATCTCGACAACCTGCACGGCAACTGGCCGCTGGCGAATCGGCAAATGGCCGCCGCCTTAAAGTTTGCGAACTACGACTATCAATTCGTCATGGGAACAGGCGCCCATAGCGGCAAGCATGGGGGCGCCATTTTCCCCGACACGATGCGGTGGCTATGGCGCGACTATCCGCGCGGCGGCGCCGCGCCCCAGGAGTCCGAATGATGCGCGGCTTCTCTTTGCGTCTCGCGCTGCTGGCCGCGCTGCTCGGCTGGTTCTCGGTCAACGTCGCCGCCGGCCAAGACATGCCGCTGCACGACGTCTTGATCGAAGGAGAGCCGTGGCGCGTCATCGCCGAGGGTTACAAGTTTACGGAAGGGCCGGCCGTCGATTCCGAGGGCAATCTCTTTTTTGTCGACGTGCCGACCAGCCAGATTTTCAAATATGACTTCGCCCAACGAAAAACGACCCGGTTCGCCGCGATCGAAGGAAACGTCAGCGGGTTGATGTTCGGCCCCGACGGCCGCTTGTACGGCAGTCTGTATTCGGGGCGACGCATCGTCGCCTGGGATGCCGACGGCGCAGCACAAACGATCGCCGCCGAGATCGGCGGCAACGATCTGGTCGTCGCGGGCGACGGCGGCATTTATTGCACCGATCCCCAAAAGCTTCAGGTTTGGTACGTTTCGCCCTCCGGCGAGAAAAAGATCGTCGCTCAAGATTTCGCCGCGCCCAACGGGATCATCTTGTGGCCCGACCAAAGCACGCTGGTCGTCGCCGATTCGCGCGATCATCACCTGACGGCGTTCAAGGTCGAAAAAAATGGGGACCTCTCGGCTCGCTTGCCGATGTACGCGTTGCGTCTTCCGTATGGCGCGACCGATTGTCATGCCGACGGCATGACGGTCGACACGGCGGGGCGACTGTACGCGGCGACCAGCGAAGGGGTGCAGATGTTTGACCCCGAATGTCGCATCAGCGGGGTCATCGCCAAGCCGCAAAACCGCTTGCTGGCCAACGTCGCGTTCGCCGGGCCCGATCTGAAAACGATGGTGGTCGCTTGCGGCGACAAAATCTATGCCCGTCGCACTCAAGCGACTGGGGTTCGCTATCAACCGCGATAACGACGATCGGCATGCTGCGGCCATCCATCAACCAAGCTGACGCTTCCGACCCGACGCCCGCCGCCGCGGCCGGCGGCTGGAGACAATTTGCGCTCGAATCGGCCGCCATCACGCTGCTGTGCGTGCTCTACGTTTCGGCGCTCGGTCCCGAAGTCAACGAGCCGCACTATCTGTGCAAAGCGAAAAGCTATTGGAATCCGGACTGGCTGCCGCACGATTTCTTTCTTTCGGCGCCGGGCGCCCACTATACGTTTTATTGGACCTTCGGCTGGCTGACCCTGCTGGCGCCGTTGCCGGTCGTCGCTTGGATCGGGCGGCTCGTCTCTTGGATCGCGCTGGCCGCCGCCTGGCGACGGCTGAGCTTTCTGATCATTCCGCAAGCTTGGGTCAGCGTCGCGACCGCCGCCATCTGGCTGGCGACGTT
This sequence comes from Blastopirellula sp. JB062, assembly GCA_044439945.1. Classification (GTDB taxonomy): domain Bacteria; phylum Planctomycetota; class Planctomycetia; order Pirellulales; family Pirellulaceae; genus Blastopirellula. The sequence continues at coordinate 18,370 of JBITAD010000551.1, read as the reverse complement.
GCACTACGGCCATTTGGCGGGCGAATGGGTCGTGGGCGGGGTCGAAGGCAAAACGTTCGCTTACCCCTTCGTCTTGCTCGCGCTGGGTTGGGCGCTGCAAAACCGTTGGAACCTGGCCTGGGTCGCGCTTGGCGCGGCCAGCGCATTTCATATCCTGGTCGGGGGTTGGAGCGTGATCGCGCTGGGGGTCGCCTGGCTGATCGTCGGCCGCAAGCGAACTCCTCTCTCGGCGATGCTGACCGGTTTGATGGGGGGCGGTTTGATCTCGCTGATCGGGCTGGTTCCCGCGTTGCTGCTAACGGCCGGCTTGCCGCCCGACATGCAAAGCGAAGCGCATCAGCTGTACGTTTTTTATCGGTTGCCGCATCATCTTGTCGCGCATCGCATGGGAACGATGCGGCAGCTTTGCTTTTTTGCGGTCGCGGTCGGTTGGGCGGTTTTCGCCTGGCAAACGCGGCGCGAACGGGGGCTGACTCTCGTCAACGCTTTTGCGTTGGGCAGCATGCTGATCGCCGGCATGGGGCTGCTGATCGACCAGGTTTGCTGCTATTGGCTGGGCGACTTCCCACTGGCCGCCAAACTGCTCCGGTTTTATTGGTTCCGTCTTAGCGACGTCGCCGTGCCGCTGGCACTCAGCCTAAGCGTCGGGGCGCGGCTCTTCGCGGCGGACCTTGCCCAGCGGGGCCAGGCGTTGCGGTACGCGTCGATCGGGGTCGCGCTGTTGGCGACGACCGTCGCCCTGGCGATTCGAGTTCAAACCCGGCTCGCGACGCCGATGTCTCCGGCCGACAAGATGGCGGCGGTCACCGATCCAGAGGCCTGGCAAGCGATGTGCGATTGGGTGAAAGCGCATACGCCGACCGACGCCGCCTTTCTAACCCCGCTCAATCAGACGACCTTCAAATGGAACGCGGAGCGGAGCGAGGTGGTGACGCACAAAGACGTGCCCCAAGCCGCTTATAGTTTGCTAGGCTGGAAAGAGCGGCGTTGGCGAACGAATCGCTACGAGCGGCTTACGACCGCCCAGATACGGATGTTGAGCCGCGATTACCAATTTGACTATGTCGTCGTCGACAAAGAGGCGCGGCCCGAGTTCGAGGGCTGGGATTTTCCTCGCGTTTATCCCGACGACGCCGAGAGCGATTCGCCGTATGAAATCTTTCGCGTCCGATAAGACCTCTTCGACCGCTTGGATAGCGCCGCTTCGGGCCGCCCTGGGCGCCGATTCGATCCGCCGCTCGAACTGCCGTCCTTGCTCGCCGCAGTTGGTTTATGCGCGGCATCATGGCCCCCCGCGCCACGACGCTCGCCTGGCCTCGGTCTTGATTCATCTCTTTCCGCGCGACGGGGTTTGGTCGATTCCGCTGGTGCGCAGGGCCGACGTCGGCGACGTCCATTCCGGGCAGATCGCCTTGCCGGGCGGCATGATCGAGCCGCACGAAACGGCGGCCGACGCCGCGCGAAGAGAATTTCAGGAAGAAACGGGCGTCGCCATCTCGCCGCAGCAGATCGCCGGGCAACTGCCGCCCGCCTATATCTACGTCAGCAATTTTTGGGTTCGCTGCTTCGTTTCGACCGGGGCGGACGTCTCGACCTGGTCTCCTTGCGATCGTGAGGTGGCCGAATTGTTATTTTTGCCGGTCGCTCACTTGTGGAATCCAGCGACGCGCTCGACCGTTCGGGTCGATCGTCGCGGGCTGCGATTGGCCGGTCCGTCGCTGGAAATCGGCGGACGTCCCTTGTGGGGCGCTACGTATCACTTGTTAATGAACTTCGTCATGGCGCTGGCGACCGACTGAACCTGGGCGAACTCCCCGTGTCTCCCAAGCGTCGAAGTTTTATACTAAAGCGAAGCGTGGCGACGATCGCCGCAAATCGCCCTCTTGAGACAGGGGGCATCTTCGATTCGGGAAGCTCAAAAAAATGACCGTACGCGTTGGCATTCTTGGCGCCACAGGATATACCGCTTTCGAACTTGCGCGGCTGTTGCTGCGTCATCCTGACGTGCAAATCACCGCCATGACCACGCGCCAAGACGATCGCCCGCACGTTTCCGCCGTGCATCCTCGCCTGACGGGCCGGTTGGACCTGGCGCTCGAAAATTTGTCGCTCGACGCGTTAGCCGAGCGCTGCGACTGCATCTTCGGCTGCTTGCCGCATGCCGCTTCGGCCGCCGTCGTGCCGGGCCTGCTCCAGCGCGGTTTGAAGGTGGTCGATCTGAGCGCCGACTATCGCCTGCGAGACGTGGCGACCTACGAGCAATGGTATGGCGCCAAGCATCCCGACGCCGACCGCTTGCCCAACTCGGTCTACGGCCTGCCCGAGCTGTTTCGCGATTCGATTCGCGATACCGACTTGATCGCCAACCCCGGCTGCTACCCCACGGCCGCCACGTTGGCGCTGGCTCCGCTGCTGAAAAACGGGATGATCGAGCCGAACGACATTGTGGTTGACGCCAAAAGCGGCGTGACCGGCGCCGGGCGCACGCCCAAGCTGACGACCCTGTTTCCCGAATGCAACGAGAGTTTCGCCGCGTACGGGGTCGGCACGCATCGTCATACGCCGGAGATCGAACAAAACCTGGGGCAAGCCTCGGGGCGAGAGTGCAGCGTCATTTTTACGCCCCACTTGATTCCGATGGATCGCGGCATTTTGAGCACTTGTTACGCCAAGCCGGCCGCCGACCTCACGACCGACAAGGCGATCGCGCTGCTGCGTAACTTTTACGAAGCGGAACCGTTCGTGCAGGTCGTCGATCATTTGCCAGCGACCAAGCATGTGAGCGGAACGAACAACTGCCATATTACGGCGCGCGTCGTCGGCAAGCGGATTATCGTGATCTCGGTGATCGATAATTTAATCAAAGGCGCCTCCGGGGTGGCGGTGCAAAACTTCAATCTCATGTACGGTTTTCCCGAAACGACCGCGTTGGAAGATTAGAGCCTGTTTCCCAACCTTGTTTCGCCTTCGATTTCCAGATTCACGAGTTCACCATCATCAAGCGACGCCGCCATGGACGAATCTACGAAACAGCTTGTCATTCCCGCAGGATTTCGCTTCTCTGGGGTGCATTGCGGTTTGAAACGCAACCCGAATAAAGAAGATATCTCGCTGATCGTTTGCGAACGCCCCGCCACGGCCGCCGGCGTTTATACGACCAATCAAGTCTTCGCCGCGCCCGTCCGTTGGGATCGGGCTCGAACTCCGTCGAACAAGATTCGCGCGGTGCTGACCAACTCGGGCAACGCCAACGCTTGCACCGGCGAGCAAGGCGAAAAGGATTGCGCCGAGATGGCCGCGCTGGTCGCCGAGCAAATTGGGGCCGACTCCGACGAGGTGTTGGTCATGTCGACCGGCATCATCGGCGTGCCGCTGCCGATGGAAAAAATTCGCCAAGGGATCGCCGCCGCGGCCGGCCAAACCGGAAACGAAGCGCCCGCTTTTCTGGAAGCGGCCCGCGGCATATTGACGACCGACAACGGCATTAAAACGGCCTCGCGGATCGCCGAAATCGACGGGCGAAAGTTTCAGATCGCCGGCATGTGCAAAGGCGCCGGCATGATCGCACCCAACATGGCGACCATGCTGGGCGTCGTGCTGACCGACGCGCCGCTGACGCCCGACCAGGCCCAATCGCTGCTGACGGAAGTCGCCGACGAAACGTTCAATTGCATTCGGGTCGACGGCCACATGAGCACGAACGACACTTTGCTGTTGTTGGCCAGCGGGGCCGAAGCGGGCGAGACGCTCGACGAATCGCAACTCGCTCGCCTGCGCCAGTCGCTGATCGAAGCGTGCGAAGAAATGGCGAAGCTGATCCCGGCCGACGGCGAAGGGGCGACGCACCTGCTGAAGATCGACGTCGAAGGGTGCGCCACCCGCGCGGACGCCGCCAAAATCGCCGTCGAAGTCGCCGACAGTCCGTTGGTTAAAACGGCGGTCACCGGCGGCGACCCCAACTGGGGGCGGATCGTCTCGGCGGTCGGATACGCCGGGGTCGCGTTTGATCCGCTACAGTTGCAACTGCGAGTGAACGACTTTCTGTTGTATGAAACCGGAACGCCGGTCAAGTTTGACGAGAAGTCGGTTTCGCAGTCGATGCGCGAAAATTTTGAGACCCATATCCGCCTGATTCTGGGCGAAGGAGATCAAACGGCGCGAGTTTGGGCGAGCGATTTGACGGTCGAGTACGTCAAATTCAACGCCGACTATTCGACCTAACCGGCGCCGGCGCCGCTAGCATTGCTGCGATCGCGACGAAATCGCCCTGTCTTCGTCGCTGCGATAGCGGTACACTTTCGCATCGGCCGCGCTGATTGCGTCGGCTTGCGACTGCTATAACGCCTCTGCAGGAAGGATGGATCGTCAGATGAGCAAGGAAGCTAATCCGCGAAAATTGACCGTCGCCATGATCGTGAGAGACGCGGCGGATACGCTGGCCGCTTCGCTCGCCTCGGTCGTCGAGATTGCGGACGAGATCGTCTTGGTCGATACCGGTTCGCAAGACGACACGATCGCGACCGCGCAATCGTTGGGTGTCGCCCCGCTCGCTCATCGCTGGGAAGAGAGCTTTAGCGCGGCGCGCAACTTCGCGCTGTCGCACGCGACCGGCGACTGGGTCTTGTGGCTTGACGCCGGCGAAAAGCTGTCGGCCGAAGACGCCGCCGGGCTGCGGCAGTTCGTCAATCTCCAGGCCGATCCGCAACTCGCCTACGTGATGATCGTTAAAGTGCCGCAAGCGACCGGCGGCATCGGGTCGGAGCAAATCGGCAAGATCCGTCTGCTGCCGAACAACGGCAAGATCCGCTTTGAAGGCCGAGTGCGAGAAACGCCGCTCGTTTCGCTCGCCGAGTGCGAGATGCAACTGGCCGCGATTCCCTATGGAATCGGCCGCGACGTCGGCGAGCATGATCCGCAGCGGAAATCTCGCAAAGCGGTCCGCGACGTGCAACTGGTCAACCTCGAAATTCATGAGGTCGGCCCCAGCGCCCGGCTGATGATCTGCATGGCCGAAGCGATGCAAGCGTTGGGCGACTCGAAGAACGCGCTCACCTTTTATCAGCAAGCGGGGCAACTTGCCGAGCCCGACTCGACCGAATCGCTCGAATCGTATTACGGCATGCTGACCGCTTACGACGAACAAGAGAACGGCCTGGAGAAGCAGATTCAAACCTGTCTGGCGGCGCTCGAACGGTACCCGCTCGACGCGCAGTTGCTGTGCGCGATGGGGGGCTATCTGCAGTCGCAGGGCGAGTTGGAACTGGCGATCCGCTCGTTTGAAACCGCCTACAAATATGGGCAAATCAATCCCGAGACCTGGCACATCGAAGATATCGATCAGATCGCCGTCTCTTGTTACGCCTTGGCGACGCAACTTGCCGGCGAGCCGGAACGAGCCGAAGAGATCTTGAGCGAGGCGCTGCAAGCGCATCCCCAATCGATTCGCCTCCGCCGCCAGTTGATCGACATGCACGTCAAATACGCTCGCCGGAGCGAAGCGCTGGCGCAGGTGCAGTTGCTGCCGGAGAGCTTTCCGCAACGAGAAGCGTATCGCAGCGCGGTACGCGGGGCGGCCGCGGCGGCGCAAAAGAACTGGATCGCGGCTCGGCCTTATCTCGAAACGGCTTATCGCAACGGCTGCCGCGAATCGCTTTGCTTGCGTTGGCTCAGCATTACGTTGCTGGCCCTCGGCTTGCAAGACGAAGCGATCGAGATTTTGCAAGTTTGGCGATCGCTCGACGCGCAGTCGCTGGAACCGCAGCAGTTGTTGGCTTCGCTCGAATCAAGCGGCGACCCCGACTCCGGCTCGCGGATGCTGCGGGTCGATCCGAGCGAGTCCTCGGCCCAAAAGACGCACGCCGCCGCCGATGCGGCTCGCCAGAGGGATTCGAGCCGCATTGAACGCCGCACGACTTAGTTGCCGCCGACGCGCTGCAAGACCGTTTCCAACGTTTGTCGCAGCACTTGACCGCTGTGACGCAGTTGCTGCATCTCTTTCGGCCAGAGCTCAAGCTCGTAGGTTCCGGCGACCCCGGAGCGGCCGACCAAGGTCGGAACGCTGAGGGCGACGTTGCGAATGCCGTAGCAGCCGTTTTGGACGCTGGAGACCGGCAGCACCTGGTTCTTGTCGAGGGCGATCGCTTCGATCACGTCGCGGATCGAGATGCCGACGGCGAACCCGGCGCCCCCTTTCTTCTTGATCACCTCGGCGCCGCTGCCGCGGGTTCGGGCGAACAGTTCGCTCGCTTTGCTCGGGTTCCAGCCTGGGAACTTGTCGAGCGGCAAGCCGTTAACGGTCGCGGCCGACCAAACGGGCAGCATGCTTTCGCCATGCTCGCCCAAGATGAGCGCTTTGACCTGAGTCGGCGGCAGTTTCATCTCTTGCGCGATCAAGCTGCGAAACCGAATCGTATCTAGCTGGGTGCCCAGGCCGATCACCTGGCTGGTCGGCAGATCGAGCCGCTGCGCCGCGAGATAGGTCAGAATGTCGACCGGATTGGAGACGACGAAACAGATCGCGTCTTTTTTGACTCCGGCGCTTTTGACGCTGTCGAGAATCGAGAGAAACAGGTCGACGTTGCGGTTGATCAGGTCGAGCCGGCTTTCGTCGGGCTTGCGACGCAGGCCGGCGGTGATGCAGATGACGTCGCTATCGGGAATATGCTCGTAACCGCCGGAGGTGATGACCTGATCGGCGACGCTGGGGGCGCCATGCAACAGGTCTAACGCGTGCCCGCCGGCCAGATCGGCGTTCAGGTCTAACAGGGCGATCTCGCGAGCGACTCCGCCGCACTGCAGCGCGAACGCCGCACACGAACCGACCAAACCGCCGCCGCCGATAATGCTAACTTTCATGTCTCTCTCAAACTGCTGGTGAAATGGTCTGGGCTGACGAAAGGGGAACCGGCGAAGGGCTTAAGCGCGCTTCGACAGTTCGGCCATCACGCGAGTCGTAATCGCTTGAATCAACGCTTCCTGATCGCCGGCGGCCGGGGCGGTCGCTTTTTGGGCGTTGGGCCCCATCGCCGGAGGCGCGGGAAACGCCTTGCGTTCGATGAGCGAGTCTTTCCAGCTGTCGCGGAAGATGTCGTTCGCGCAGATGTCGCAATCTTTGTACTCTTCGGTGTTCCGCGGATCGCTCCAGCCCCAGCGCTGCTTCAGGTCAAGCAGTTCGCGTTCTTTCTCTTCCGAGAAGAACTCGATGCGGCCCAGTTGCTTGGCCAAGATCAGCATGCGGCAGTAGGCGTCGAGAATTTCGGTCCACCAATAGGCGCGTTCGACCGTTTCGCCGTAGCTGACCGTGCCGTGGTTGGCCAGCAGCATGATGTTGGTCTTGTCGACGAACGGCAAGATGGTTTCGGCGAACGCCTTGCCGCCGGGCGTTTCGTATTTGGTGATCGGCACGTCGCCCAAAAAGACCTCGACCTCGGGCAGCACGCATTGCGGAATCGGCTCGCGAGCGATCGCAAAGGCGGTGGCATGCGGCGGATGGCAATGGACGACGCTCTTAATATCTTCCCGTTTTTGATAGATCTCGAGGTGCAACAGCGCCTCGCTCGATCGGGGCTTGCTGCCGGCGATCTGCTTGCCGGTCATGTCGATGGTGGCGATATCTTCCGGTTTCAAAAAACCTTTCGATTGCATCGTCGGCGTGCAAAGCACTTCGTTCTCGCTGATGCGAACCGTGATATTGCCGTCGTTCGCCGCCGCGAATCCCTTGTTGTAGATTCGACGACCGATTTCACACATGTCTTGCTTGATTCGGTGAACGTTCATCATGGCTTATCTGCTCGTTTGGCTGAAAGAGACAGTGTCGCTTGTTGATTTATGGATTACGCAAATGGACGGTATCGAGGATCGCGGCGTTGTAGGCGTCGACCGGCTTCAGCTCGGGATAGAACGGCTGGGCCGCTTCTCCCCCTTCGCTCAGCGCGATTCGCTCGCCGACCCCGGCCGAAAAGGGATCGAACACGACCAACAATTCATCTTCCGCAAGCGGATCGGCCTGGTCGCGCAAATGCTCTAACTGCAACGGCACGGCCAGCTTGAGCTGGGCGCCCTGCAAGTTCGGATGAACGCGACTAAGCGTCATTTTGCCGACGATTTCTGCAATCCGCATACGGTTAGGTTCTCGCGTTTACCGCACTAGCGCCGTCGGCGGAGCGACGGTCTGATGCCGGTGCAAGGTTTCGATAAATGGGGCGATCTCGTCGCGTTTGAGCTTGCTCGGATCGACGGCCACCACGTTGGCCGCCGTCTGCGGCAAGACCCGGTCAAGCGCGGCGATCGAATCGACCGAGACCGCACGCAGCTCAGGGTCGCGATTGGCCGCGCAACACGCCGCCTCGGGCGAAGCGGTCAGCAATATCGCCAGTTTGTCTTGCTTCACGGCGATCGCCGCCTGCTTCACGGTCGAGGTCAAATCGATCAGCACGCCGACCGGGCCGCGCTCGCGCCAGGCGGTCAGCCCGTTGGCGGCGAAGGCCAAGACCTCGACCTGTTTTTTGGCGCGTTTGGCGACTTCGCTATCTCGCAGCAGGCGAACGCCTTTTTCGCGAAGGGCGTCGCGAACCGCGGGAGTCACGATCGCCGTCGGCGAGACGACCAGCGCGCCGGCGCCGCCGATGCGGCCTTCAAGCGTTTGCAACGTAATCACCGTCTCGGCCAAAGCGACTTCGCTGCCGTCAGGCGAGATCCGCACGCCGGCGTCGGCCGGGGCGGTCGACTCGGAACGGCTCGGCTGCGCGCGCACTTGCTGGACCACCAGCCGTACGATGCGTTCGATTTGTTCCGGGCTCAGTTGCATGTTTCGTTCAAATGCGTTTCGTTATTCGTCGGCGATGCCGATTACGGTCCAACGGACCGGCGTCTTCGGAAAACCTAGCAGTTCGCGGGTCGTTTCGCCGTCGCTGGTGATCATGACCGTTTCGCCTGGGCCGGCGCCGACCGCGTCGATCGCCAACAACGGGTGCCCGTCGGGCGAAACGCCGTCGACTTGTTGCGGCTGCACGATCAGCAGTTTCCACCCTTGCAACGACGGGTGTTTGACGGTGCTGGTCGCCGTGCCGACTACCTTGGCCAGGTTCATGCGGTTAGCTCTTGCCTGGGTGACCGAGGATGCACAAATCGTCAATCAGCGAGCAGCGACGTTCGCGGGTGAAGGTGAGCGGGGTGGTGACGCCTTCGCCGGTGGGCGTGGCGATCGAGAACGAAACGTACCCTTCGCCACCCAAGCCGAGAGCCGCCATGCAAGGCCCGTTCTTGACGAACAAGGTGGTATCCATGGTGCGGCCCATGCGGGTCATGTTGCGCACGTTGTGCGAGTGAATGATCGCCGTATGACGGAAACCATGTTCGTAATACTTCGCCTTTTCGATCGCCTGGTCGACGTCGTGGCAACGCACGAACGGGATGAACGGCATCATCTGCTCGACCGGAACGAAGGGGTTGCTTTCGTCGGTTTCGCCGAAGATCAGTTCGACCTGCGGATTGACGTTTTTGCCGGCCGCTTTGGCCAACACGGCGGCGTCTTTGCCGATAAAGTCTTTGGCGGCGACCAGCTTCTTTTTGTCGCCTGCGTCGACCTCGGCGATGGCGACCTGGGTTAAGCGATCGATCTCGCTCGCGTTGAGGCGAACGGCGCCGGCTCGCTCCATCGCTTTCATCAGGTCGTCAAAGACCGAGTTGACGACGAAGACTTCTTTTTCGGCGATGCACAGCAGGTTGTTGTCGTAGGCGCCCCCTTGAATGATGCAGCGTGCGGCGCGATCGAGATCGGCCGTTTCGTCGACCACCACCGGCGGGTTGCCGGGGCCGGCGACGACCGCCTTTTTGCCGGAGTTGAGAGCCGCGCGGGCGACGGCCGGTCCGCCGGTGACGCAGATCATGGCGACGTCGCGATGATGGAAGATCACGTCGGCCGTTTCCAGAGTCGGCTCGGCCATGACGCAAATCAGATTGTCGAGCCCCAGCTCGCGATAGATCGCCTCGTTAAAGCGGCGAACCCCTTCGACCGCGACCCGTTTGCCGCCGGGATGCGGGTTGACCACCAGGGTGTTGCCGCCGGCGATCATGTTGACGGCGTTGCCGGTAATCGTCGGCAGCGAGTGAGTGACCGGAGTGATGCAGCCGATCACGCCGAACGGCGCGTGTTCGATTACGGCCAGCCCATGATCGCCGCTGTAGACTTTGCTTTCGAGAAATTCGACCCCCGGCGACATGCGGCCCAACGTTTCGAGCTTTTCGATCTTGTGCGGCAAGCGTCCGATCTGCGTCTCGTTCATCTCCATCGTGCCGAGCTCGACCTTTTGGTCGATCGAGATGCGGCGGATGATTTCGATGATCCGCTTGCGATCGGCGACGGTTCGTTCCGAGAGGCGCTCGAACGCTTCGCGAGCGGCGTTGACCGCTTCGTTCGCACATTCAAAAATGCCGCGGCGCCCCGTGAAGCCGCTGGTGGCGGCCGGCGCTTGACCGACTTCGGCCAACACCTGAGCGACGACGCTGCGGATCATAGATTCGTCGATTTGCATGGCGAAAACTTTCGTTATCGTGATAGGCGGACAATCCGCGGGGGGTGTCGCTGGTCAGGGAAAACTATTCGGCCGACTTGTCGGTTGACGGGTCGGTCGACTCGGGCGCCGATTCCGCCGCCGGTTTGGGCTGCGATTTCGGTTTCGCCTTTTTGGTCGGGGGCGCTTGCTTGATCTCGGTCGGCGTCTCTTCTCGCGAGTAGACGCAGGCATGATCGATATGCGCTTGATCGACGATGCCGACGACCACGCAGTCGATCGGCAGCGTTTTGGTCTCCGGGGTCAAACGCGCGCTGGAACCTTGGGTGATCAACACGTAGTCGCCGACTCCGGCGCCCAGCATGTCGACCGCGACGAACGTTCGCCCCGTGGTGACGAGCGATCGGCGATCTTTCGCCTCTAAACGATACGGCTCGACGACCAGCAGCTTGTTGCCGACCATCGATTCGACCTTTTGCGTGGCGATCACCGAGCCGGTCACTTTCGCGATGAACATCGATCAGCTCTCCAACACTTGCTTGGTTTGGCGGGCCACGATCAACTCTTCGTTGGTCGGAATGACCCAAATCTGCGTGGGGGCGCCGTCGGCATGAATGGCCGACTCGCCTTGGGCGGCGTCGTTTTTCGCCGGGTCCAGTTCAATTCCCAGCTGGCTCAAGTTCGCACAAACGGCGGCTCGAACCTCTTTGCCGTTCTCGCCGATCCCGCCGGTGAAAACGATCGCGTCGGCGCCTCCCAACTCGACCAGCATGCCGCCTAAATAGCGACGGATCTCGCTGACGTAAACGTCGAGCGCCAATCGCGCGTCGGCGTCGCCGGCGGCGGCCGCCTGCTCTAAGTCGCGCATGTCGCCGCTGATTCCGCCGCTGATCCCCAACAGCCCGCCATGGCTGCCGAGATAAGTCAGCAACTCAGGCAGCGACTTGCCGGTCTTTTCCATCAGCATCGGCAAGACGTAGGCGTCGATGTCGCCGACCCGATTGTTCTGCGGCAAGCCGGTTTGCGGACTCATGCCCATCGTGGTGGCGACGCTTCGCTTGTCGCGAATCGCGCACAAGCTGCTGCTGCCGCCGAGATGACACGAGATCACTCGCAGGTCGTCGCGTCCCAATACTTCGGCCGAGCGAACGCCGATGTAACGGTGACTCGCTCCATGAAATCCCCACCGCTGAATCAGGTATTCGTCCGACCACGCTTTCGGAATCGCGTAGTAGCGATTTCGATCGGGAATCGTCAGATGAAAGCCTGTTTCAAACGCCGCCACCAGCGGCATCTCCGGCAGTTTTTCGGCCAACAACCGCATCGCATTGATGTACGGAGGATTGTGGGCCGGCGCGACGGGGCTCATTTCCTCCATCGCCGACAACACGTCGGGCGTTACGCGCACCACGCCCGAGACGCGACCGCCGTGCACCGCCTTGAAGCCGATCGCGGCCACTTCGTCCGCCGCTTGCAGACACCCATGCTCCGGATCGGTCAGCTGGGCCAGGCATTGCCGGACCGCCGCCGCATGATCGGGGACATGCGCCGTTCGAGTTTCGCTCCAATCGCCGATTTCGACCTGGCAAGAGCTTTCGTCGCCGCCGATGCGGTCGATTCCGCCGCGGGCGAGCTGCGATTCGCTCCGCATGTCGAGCAACCGGTATTTGAAACTGGTCGAACCGAGGTTAGCTACTAATATCTTCATGACGTCGAGGCTCCTTCCTGTGCGTGCCGAGTCTACGAACGAGCGGCGAACTTTCGGTTTAGCTGAAGTAAGCTTCTTTCAGCCCTTCGGCCGGGCGCGGAATGACATGGCTGCCGACCAATTCGCCGACTTGCTGCGCCGCCGAGGCGCCAGCTTCGACCGCCGCGCGAACGCTGCCGACGTCGCCGGTGACGACCGCCGTGATAAACGCGCCGCCGATGTTGACCCGCTTCGTAATTTGGACGTTGGCGGCTTTCGCCATGGCGTCGGTCGCTTCGACCAGGCCGACCAATCCCTTGGTTTCAATCAGACCAATTGCGCTTTGCATCGTTTCAATTCCTTAGTGGAAGAATCGTGTGAATGGGAGACTAGCCGGCCGATTTGCCGCTGTAGATGACCGAAGGAGGCAGCACGACCGTCAGGTCGTCGTGCGGACGCGGAATGACCTGCACGCTGACCACTTCGCCGATTCGCCCGGCCGCCGCAACGCCGGCGTCGGTGGCGGCTTTGACCGCGGCGACGTCGCCGGTCACGAAAACCGAAACCAAACCGCTGCCCACTTTGTCCCAACCGACGAACGTGACGTTCGCCGCTTTCATCATTGCGTCAGTCGCCTCGACGAGAGCGATGAAGCCCTTCGTCTCGATCATGCCCAACGCTTCCATTGCCTTCGCCATGGGGTTGTCTCTCCCGATTCAATAAACAGGAAACGAAAATTCAATTCGTCGCGTTGGGCACGGCCCAGGCGACGTCACGTTCAGCTTCTAAAAAAAACGCTGGCGCCGGTCAGTTTCGTCTTGGTGCAGTCTCAATGCGACCGACGCGAGCGTTGACTCTCAATCGTGCGATTTGCAACCGCACGGCTCTTGTTTCACCAGGGCGATCTCGGTCGCCGCGTCCAAATTGCAGGCGTTGCCTTCGTCGGTGTCGAGATGCACTTCCAGCTTGCTCACCTCGTCGGCTCGGACCAGCAAATCTTCAAACAAGATCGAGCAGCCGGGCGAAACGACCCGCAGGTTCATGCGGTCGCCGTTGGCCACCCCGTAACTTTGAGCGTCGCGGTGATTCATGTGCACGTGCCGTTCGGCCCGGATGACCCCTTCCGACAGATCGACCACGCCCCGGGGGCCGACCAAGACGCAGCCGGGCGATCCGGCGATCTTGCCGCTGGCGCGAACCGGTGCGTCGATGCCGAGCGAGATCGCGTCGGTAAAGGCCAGTTCGACCTGGCTGTAGTTGCGGGTCGGGCCGAGCACGCGAACCTTTTCCAACATGCGGCGGCGCGGGCCGACGACCATCACGGTCTCTTCGGCGGCGTAAAAGCCGTCTTGATACAGGTCTTTCATCGGGGTGAGCGTATGCCCAGGCCCGAAAAGCGTTTCGACGTCGGCGTCGGTCAGATGGACGTGCCGCGCCGAGATGCTAACGACCAACTTCGCCGGCGAAGCGGCGGACGAAACAGGCGAAGCGGCGGGCGAAGCCGAGTTTCCGGCGACGATCTGGCGAACGATGCGTTCGATGGTCGTGCGGTCTAAAGCGGGAGCTTGCGTCATTGTGCGTTATGTCGACGAAGGCATGCGAAGGGTTATCGTGCGGCGGTTTCCGGCGGCGGAGCGCTGTCGGCGACGATCGGGTCGATTCCCGCATCTTGCAGCACCTTCAGCCACCTAGGCGTTATTTGGTCATCCACCACTAAACGGTCGATCTCGTCGAGCGGACATTGATGAGCCAGGCTCTGCCGCCCAAATTTCGTACTATCGGCGACGATGATCACTTCGCCCGCGGCGCGGACCATCGCTTGTTCGGTTTCGACTAACAGCAGGTTGCTGTTGTAAAGTCCTTGTTCGGTCACGCCGGCCGTGCTGAGCACCGCGCGACGCGCGTTTAACTTGGCGATCGTCTCGGTGGCGTACTGGCCGACCGAAACGCCGGTTCGGTTATGCACGTAGCCGCCGACAAAAATCAAATCGGTCGTACTGCTCGCCATAAACAAGTTGGCGACCGGCAGCGAGTTGGTGACCACTTGCAACGTTCGCCCCACCAGCAACTGCGCCAGTTCGTAGGTGGTGCTTCCGCCGTCCAGCAGGACCGTGTCGCCATCTTCGATCAGCGCGCTCGCCGCTCGAGCGATTTGTCGCTTCTTCTCCCACTGCATCTCCTGTCGCAGCTCGAAGTGAGGGAGATTGGGCGTCGGTCCGGTATAAAAAACGCCGCCATGCGTTCGCTTGGCCGAACCTAAGTCTTCTAATGAATCTAGGTCACGGCGGACCGTCGATTCCGAAACCTCCAGCTCGCTCGCCAAGTCCGGCAGCGAAGCGAAGCCTCGCGACCGCACTAACTCTAACAGTCGCGCTCTTCGCACGTCCGCTTGCATGCTAGCGATCCTAGGAAGTTAACAGTTTATCGTCTTTTCTTACTCGACCTAGATTATGCACTCCAATTTGACGAAAAACAATCATCACCTGAAAGAAAGTGCGCAATTCGCTCCGATTTCTGTTCTCCAAATGCTCATATTGACGCAAATGCCTTTGCTAGCAACGGTTACGAAAAGAAATTCGGGGGCTTTAGGAAAAGATTGCAGGCGGAACAGGGAGAAATACCGCCAAGATCCGCCGATTGCGCCTGATAGGATTGCCCGATTTCTATCAAATACGATACGTATAAATTTGACAAAATCATGCCTGTTTGAGCAAAAATAACGACGCACACGTCCGTTTTCTCCTTGCCGCGAAGAGCCTTCGTCCCATGTCGCTTCCCCTCCGATTGACCAAACGGTTATCGCCGCCGCCGGCTGACTGGGCCGGTTTGCCGGCGACGATCGTTCCTTTTGCGCAGCGGCCCGACGTCGACGCCTGGCTGCGATTGCACGGCGAGATTTTTCTGGCCGGCAAAGCCCGCTGGAGCGCCGAACGGTTTCGCCGCGAACTGACCGCGCGACCTTGGTTTGCGGCCTCGCAAATGTGGTGGGGTCTGGGGGCTGACCAACAGTGCCCGGCGGGTGCGGTCACGTTAGAGATCGACGGCGAACAGGGGCGCATCCATTGGCTGATGGTCGATCAGGCGGCGCGGCGGCGACAGATCGCTTCGAGGCTGCTAGACGTTCTAGAACGATCTGCCTGGGCCGCCGGGGTGCGTCAGCTTTCGGCCGAAACCTTGTCGAGTTGGACGGCGGCCGTCCACTTTTATCGTCGCCGCCATTTTTCAACGGGCAGTTAGCGGCGACCGCGCTTGGGCACGATTGCCGAGCTTGCCGGCTCTGGGTAGAGTACGGGTTTTCCCGCTTCGCTTATGAGAAAGCCATTTGCATGTCAGAACGTAAACAGATCGCCCACAACGTCTATATCTCGCTCAAAGACTCTTCGGACGAGGCGAAAGAGGCGATGATCGCCCAGTGCAACGAATATCTGTCGGGGCATCCGGGCTGCATCTTTTACGCCGCCGGTTTGGTAACGCCGGAACTGAACCGCCCCGTCAACGATCGCGACTTTGACGTGGCGTTGCATGTGATCTTTGATTCGCTCGAAGCGCAAAACGCCTATCAAGTCGCCGAGCGACACGTGCAGTTCGTCGAAGCGAATCAAGACAAATGGGCGAAAGTTCGCGTCTTCGATTCGACCGTCGGCAGCTAATTTATTCAGGACGGTCGCCATGCCGCGCAGCCTGGACGAGTTGAGAGCCCGCAAGCCGGCGCGCCGCCGGAGCGAAATTCCGGCGGACGTTCTTCGAGCGCTGAACGCGGGTCAGATGGAATCGCGGAACCTGGTCGAATGGCTTGCCATCGACCAGGCGAAGCTGCTCAAAACGATCTTGCCCGAGATCGGGATCGACGATCAAGCCGCGCAACGGCGTCTGTTGAAAACGGCGCGCGGTTTGAAAACGGCAGGCGTCATGCAACGCTCGACCGGCATCGGCGCCGCGCTGCGGCGACAACTGGAGGAACAAAGCGACGCCGACCCGGTCTATGATCGAATGGCGCAGCATCCAAGCGACGTGGTCCGCATTTGGGCGGCGCTGACCGACGCCGCGAACCCTGGGCTGACGTTTTTGCAGCGTTTGAAACGGGCTCGCAAGTTTGCGCTTGACGCGAACGCAGGAGTGCGCGAGATCGCTTGGATGAGCGTGCGCTCGCCGGCGCCCGACGCGCTGATCGATCAGGTGCGGCGTTTGCAACCTTGGGCCGAAGACGCGCAAGCGTACGTTCGCCGCTTTGCGATCGAGATTACGCGACCGTGCGGGGTATGGTGCACGCACTTGAAGCGTCTGAAAGAAGACCCGACCCCGATGACCGAACTGCTAGACGCGTGCAACAGCGACCCGTCGAAATATGTGCAAGACTCGGTCGCCAATTGGTTGAACGACGCCAGCAAATCGCAGCCAGACTGGGTACGAAAAACGTGCCAGCGTTGGCAGAGCGAATCGCCCACCGCGCAAACGGCGAGAATCACGCACCGAGCGCTGCGGACGCTGCGCAAATGAGCGGCGAGCGGCTGCCGGGCGCCGCGCGTCGCTTTTTTTGCAACCGCTAACAACCGGCGTTAGTCGCGCATCGCTCGCAAGACGGAATCTTCTGAGATGCTGCGTTGGGCCGTGCGGCCTAAATCGTCGAGCGAACGACGCTGCCCGACGTTGTTCCAAGCGTTGACTTCGCTTAGCTCGGGCATGATGTCGTTTAGCTGATCGACCAGCGTTTGGGCCATGATCCGCACGCTCGACTCTTTGGAGCGTTCGAGAATGGCCTTGGCGGTTTTCATCACGCGCACCAATTGGGCCCGCTCGCGAATGGGCGCCGAGAGATCGCACTCGGGCTCTTCGAGCAAATCTTGCACCGGCACGTCTAGCGCCTGGCTCCACCGATAGAGCTGACTAAGCAGCAAATCGGAGGTCGCTTCTTCTTCGTCGCGAACTTGCGACGAGGTGATTCCGAGTCGCCGAGCCGCCGTACGGAGCGATACGCCTTGTTCTTTGCGCACCTCCGTGATTCGGTGCAGCGGTCGAGCCGGCTGCGTCCGAATGCGTGGAGATACAAAGGCTAACGAACCGCGAGTCAGTTCGAAGGGAACCGTTGCCATAATCTGTCCTCCCTTGTTCCGGAGACGCCGAAAGGGAGCGAAAATCAAGCGACGCTTTGCAATCTGCGCAGCAAGAGCGCGCCGACGAAGTCGACGAAACGAAAATTGCCGTGAGATTGAAAATCGAACTCTGTTCCGCTTCCCGCCGCCTACGCCGATCAACCGTCCGAAGCTGATTGAGTATGCGTATTCGACGTCAAGTTTTTTTCTGCGGTCGTTCCGTTGGATGAGAAGGTAGAACGGCCGAAGAAAGTGATGGGATCACCTGAGAAACCTTCCAGGCACGAAATAAATCCGAAAGTGTGCCTCTTTTAGGAAGAATGGAGACCTGGAAATCTCTTAGGCGACTTGAATTCTAGCGGGTTTCGGCGGCAGCATCAAGGATTATTTATCGTTATTTTCAAATGCATGCCGCAACCCAGGATCTATTGCGGCATATCTTGCTGTTACTTTTTTCGCGCGTTTATTCGCCCAAAGCGAAATTGCTGACTTTGCGAAGAAAGTTGGGCCGCGACACCAGGTCGGGCGAATGCGCCGGACGTTCTTTTTTGACGTCCGATCCCCACCGCATCAGCCGTTCGAGCAAGTTTTGGTCGAGCCCCAGACCCGCGCCGGACGGAACTTCGGGAGGGGGCGCGGTCGGCCGGGCGGCGTTCTCTTGATGCATTTGCCAAACGCCTAGCAAGTCGCCTTCGACCACCGGTTTGCGCGGATCATGAATCAGCACCACTTCGCCGGCGGCCAGGCGGCTGCCGGTGTCGACGGCCGACGCCAGACCGGTGCAGCGCGGGTGCCGGCGCAGTTTGACCTGGGGATAGCGGCAACAAAGCTCTTGGGCCGCTTCTTCGGTATGGTCGGTCGAGCCGTCGTCGACGATGACGACCTCGAAACGATCGGTCATTTCGGGCAAGACGTCGAGCAGACGTTCTACGTCGCGCGCCAACCACTGCTGGGCGTTATGAACCGGCATGATAAGGCTCAGCGACTTATCCAACGTCTCACCTCTTTTCAATCGAGTCATCTCATTCGCGCCGGGCCTCGCTGCCCGACGATGGTCGTTCAAGCGCACAAGTAGACACTCG
>JBITAD010000550.1:0-7186 GCA_044439945.1 Blastopirellula sp. JB062 | reverse complement strand
TCCAATACTAGTCCTACCTATAGGTTATGTCGAAAGAGCGTTATCGCAGTCAGGCGGCCAAGTGATTCGGTTGCCTATTCAATCTTGCGGGTTTCGCCTGGCATGCGACAGCTTGTAAATAATAAATAAAGTGTTAGGAAATGTCAAGGCTTGTTTTTTGAGTTATTAGGTTCGCAAGCATGCGGACCTTGTGAGCCGGTTCTGCGAACCTGTGCGGCGTTTTTCGTCGAGAGAGCGACAAGAAAAAAGAGACGGCCGAAAAGCATCCCGAAAGATAGCATTTTCGACCGTCGCGCTTCGTTGGCTTTTATAAGTGGGCGGCGAGAAAAGAGCGTGCCGCCAATTGTTGGCTGACTTATTAAACGATTCGTAGTGCGGTTGAAGGGTTATTCCTGAACCGGAAAAAATTGATGAAATATTTTTCCGCAGCGGTTGACTTATTGATTCGCATGCTAAATGAAATCTAGCTATTGGTTCGGATTACGGCTTCATGAACATCAATAGGGGCATTTTCATTAATCTAAAAACCGCGAAAAATGAACGAACGTAACCAGCGACATGCTGAAATTTTCTTCGCGGCATGCTCGCCCCAGCGCAAGCAAGCCCCCTTTGACACTGACCAGAAAGAATCACGCTATGAAATCGGCCGTATTACAAACTTTGGATTCGCCGCTGACGATCGAATCGCGTGACGACTTAACTGCCAGCGACCGCGAAGTGGTCGTTCAACTGAACGCCGCTTCGTTAAACCGTCGCGATTATTGGATTACGCAGGGAATGTATCCCGGCATACAGTTGCCGATGACCTTAGGCTCGGACGGCGCCGGCGTGGTGAGCGAAGTGAACGATTCGCCCGCCGCAAGTTGGCTGGGCCGCGAGGTCATCATTAACCCCGCTTGGAATTGGGGAGAAAACGCCGCCGCACAATCGGACGCGTTTCAAATATTGGGGATGCCGATCAACGGAACGTTCGCAACCCAGGTCTTGGTTCCGTCGCAATATCTGCACGAGAAGCCGAGCCATCTCGACTTTGTGCAGGCGGCGGCTTTGCCGCTCGCCGGGCTGACCGCTTATCGCGCGGTTTTTACGCAAGGCAGATTGCAAGCGGGCGAGAAAGTGTTGATTAGCGGTATCGGCGGCGGCGTTGCGACCTTCGCCATGCAGTACGCTTTGGCGGCCGGCGCCGAGGTGATCGTCACTTCCTCTTCCGCCGAAAAGATCGCCTCCGCCGTGCGGCACGGCGCCGCGTATGGATATGACTACAATGCGGCCGATTGGGTTAGCGAAGCGACGAAACAATTTGGCCCGGCGAATCTCATTATCGATAGCGCCGGCGGCGCTGGGTATCGCAACTTGTTAGATTTGGCCGCCCCCGGCGGACGCATCGTCAACTATGGCGCTACGGCCGGACCGCCGTCGAAATTGGACATGTTTAAATTGTTTTGGAAACAGCTTCACTTAATCGGCACGACGATGGGATCGCCCGATGATTTTGCGGCGATGCTGCAATTTGTCAGCGATCACCAGATTGTGCCGATCGTCGATGAGACGTTGCCGCTGTCGGCAGTGAACGAAGCGCTCGCCAAAATGCGGCGTTCGACCCAGTTCGGCAAAATCACGCTCGATTGCCAGGACTAGCCGGAGGCGCTTGATCAGGCCCGGCGATCGGTTGAAACGATCCGAAACGATCGCCCGGACGCAGTCCGTAGCCGTTCAAAAATTCAGCCGCCTGCATCACCCGTTTGCCGGCCGGCTGAACTTGATCGAGAGAGATCTGGCCGTCGGCGGTCGCCACGATCAAGCGACCTTGTTCGGTCGAGACGATTTGGCCGGGCGAAGCGATTTGCGATTGCGCAGCCAGCGGAGTCATGCGTTTGACGATCAAACGCAACGGCTCGGCGTTTTCGCGGAGCCAATGGGTGTAGGCGCCGGGCCAGGGTTGAAACGCGCGGTGCTGATTGTAGATTTCGCCGGCCGAGCGCGCCCACGGCAAGTCGCCGTCTTCTTTGCGCAACCGACGCGCCGTGGTCGCTTGCTGGGGGTCTTGGATATCGCCTGGCGGCTGATCGCCATGTTGCTCTAACAGTGCGATCGAATTGATGACCGGTTGAACGCCGAGTTGCGATAGTCGGTGTTCTAACTCGACGGCGTCTTCGTCCGCTGCGATCGGCGTGGTTGCGGTCGCCAGCATCGGTCCGCCGTCGAGTTTGGGGGTCATGTGAATGACGGTGACGCCCGTCTCGGGGTCGCCGTGATACATGGCCCAGTTAACGGGCGCGGCGCCGCGATACTTGGGCAGCAACGATCCGTGCAAATTGATGCCCCCCAACTTGGCGAGGGTGAGCGTTTCGGCCGAGAGGATTTGTCCGTAATCGCACACGACGAACAAGTCGGCCTTATAGTCTTTTAACAACGCATGCGATTCGGGCGTGTTGACGCTTTCGGGCCAATGAACCGGCAGTTCGACTTCTTCGGCGACGGCGCGCATTGGACTGAGAGGGGCTTTTCGTTTGCCGCGCGTCGCACGCGGCGGTTGCGTCATCAACGCCAGCATTTGGTGCTGCGAAGCGAGCAATTCGCGAAAGATCGGCACTGCGAACGGCCCGGTTCCCATCATTACGATTCGTAACATCATCGCCTCCACGCGTAAAAAAAGTCGCCGGCGTCATCGCCGGCGACCTGTCTGATAGTGTAACGAAATTGTCGCGCGTCGGAAGTTAGCTGACTCCGTCGGCCGAGGCCGAATCGCCCTCTTCCGGCTTTTCGCCCTCGCCGCTGGGGCGAGCTCGCTTGGGCGAGTCGGTACCGGGCGCGATACGCGGCCCGTGCGAATGTTGCTCGATGACGCTCCGCAGTTCGTCGCCGTCGACCGATTCGACTTCGATCAGCCGCTGGGCGAGCGCGAATAACGAGTCGCGGCGATCCGACAGCAGCGAACGGGTCTTCTGCAACATTTCGTCGAGGATGCGCTTGATTTCGATATCGATTTCGCGAGTCGTTTCTTCACTGTGCGTGCGGCTGCGTTCGTCGGGCGCTTCAGGAATGAAAGCCGAACGTCCGCTTTGACGAAAATTAACTCGCCCCAGGCGGCTCATTCCGAAATCGGTCACCATGCCGCGGGCCAGTTCGGTGGCGCGCTCTAAGTCGTTTTGCGCGCCGGTCGAAATTTCGTCGTAGACCATCTCTTCGGCGACGGTTCCGGCCAGTAAGACTTGAATTCGGCTTTCCAACTCGCCTTGGGTCATCAGAAAGCGATCTTCGGTCGGGCGCTGCAGCGTATAGCCGAGGGCCGCCAGCCCGCGCGGAATGATCGACACTTTATGCACGGGATCGGTGTTCGGCAGGCAATAGGCGACCAGCGCGTGGCCGCTTTCGTGATAGGCGACCCGGTTCTTTTCTTCTTCCTGCATGACGCGCTGCTTCTTTTCGAGCCCGGCGGTCACGCGTTCGACGCCTTCGTCGAATTCTTCCATGGTCACCGAGTCTTTGCCCTTGCGAGCGGCTAATAGGGCGGCTTCGTTGACCAGGTTGGCCAAGTCGGCGCCGGCGAAACCGGCGGTGATCGACGCTACTTTTTTGACGTCGACCGAGTCGTCGAGCTTCACCGATTTGACGTGGACTTTCAGAATTTCGGCGCGTCCGGCGGCGTCGGGACGATCGACCAACACCTGGCGATCAAAGCGGCCGGGGCGCAGCAGCGCGGGGTCGAGCATCTCGGGGCGGTTAGTTGCGGCGATGATGATAATGCCGCTATTCGAATCGAAGCCGTCCATCTCGACCAGCAGCGCGTTGAGCGTTTGTTCGCGTTCGTCATGGCCGCCGACCATGCCGCTGCCGCGGGTTTTGCCCAAGGCGTCCAGCTCGTCGATGAAGATAATGCATGGATTTTTGGCGGCCGCTTGTTGGAACATGTCGCGAACCCGCGCGGCGCCGACGCCGACGAACATCTCGACGAAGTCGGAACCGGAGAGACTGAAAAAGGTGACGCCCGCCTCGCCGGCGATCGCTTTGGCAAGGAGCGTTTTTCCGGTGCCTGGAGGTCCGACCAGCAGCACGCCTTTGGGGATGCGTCCGCCGAGTTCTTGGTATTTTTCGGGCGAGCGGAGAAAGTCGACGATTTCTTTGACCTCTTCGACCGCTTCTTCGATGCCGGCGACGTCTTCAAACGAGATGTTCAAATCGTCTTGCATATGCATCTTGCCGCGACTGCGGCCGAACGCCATGGCGCTGCCGGCGCCGCCGAGACGACGCATCATCAAATAAAACAGCACGACGATCAGCGCCGTCATAAACAGCAGTCCGCCGTAGATTTCGAGAAAGCCGTCGCCTTGGTCGCCGCTATAGTCTTTAAAGCCGTGCGCTTTGAGGGCGTCGGTCACTTCGTTCAGGCTTTGCTCGTCGCCCGGCAGGTAGGTGACGATCGGCACCCCTTTTTGCTTGCTCGAAGCGATGTCTTTGTTCTCGGCGTCGAGATCTTCGCGGTCGACGGTGGCGCTGACCATCGATTTGGTCACGGTCGCGTTGCGGAAGTTGGAATAGAGAATCTTTTTTCCCTTGGCGTTTTCGATCGCCAAGCTGCCGCTCGGTTTTCCTTCGGCGTTCGGCTCGTGCGCGTCGATCAAATCGATCAATTGCGCAGGGGTGATCACGTCTTTGGAAGGCCGAATGAAATAGATGGCGATAAAAAACGTGACGACGACCGCCACCACGATGTACAGAATCGAATTGTTCGAGCGGGAATCGCCGGAACGGCGAGGGGGTTCGTCGTGATTATCCATGAGCAACCAATAAGCGTAGCGCCGAAATTTCGGCGAATTTCAAGATTCAAAGGTCAGCCGCTATTATACAGCGCGTTTTCGACCGCGAATGAGCCGCGCGGAATCGCGAATTCGGTTCGCCTTGCTGTCAGAGGGGATTCTTCCTAGAATTCGCCTGATTCGCAAGTCCTTGTCGTATCTATAGATGAGCGCGACGCTAGGCGGCCATGGCGCGGCGCTTCCGTTGGCGTAGAATGAATGCTCCATTTTCTTCGCTTGTCGAATTAGACGGCTAGTAGCGATTGCGACAGGGTTGTCTTCGCTTGCGCGCTTCGTTTTCCTTTCCACCCCTTAGATTTCGATATGCCGGCCGCTCTTCAAACCGTCGCGATACTCGGCGCCACCGGCAGCATCGGACGTAGCACGCTGGAGGTAATCGCCGCCGCGAAAGATCGCTATGTCTGCCATTTGCTGACGGCGCATCAAAAGTTGGACGAATTAGCCGCAGCGGCGCGACAGTTTGTGCCGCGGTACGTGGTGGCGACCGATGAGGCGGCGGCCGCCGCCCGAGATTGGTCGGACTTGCCGCCGGAGACCGAGTTGCGGGTCGGCCCCGACGCGGCGGCCGAGTTGGTCGCCCAAAAAGAGGTTGATATGGTCGTGGCCGCGATTGTCGGACGCGCCGGGCTGGAGGGAACTTGGGCGGCTCTGGAAGCGGGCAAGCGAGTCGCTTTGGCCAATAAAGAGACGTTAGTGCTAGCAGGCGGATTGGCGATGCGGCTGGCCGCCGATCGGGGCGCCCAGATTTTGCCGGTCGATAGCGAGCATAGCGCGATCTTTCAGGCGTTGCAGTCAGGCCGCCGCGAAGAGGTCGCGAGAATCATTTTAACCGCTTCAGGCGGTCCTTTCCGGCGTCATAGCTTAGCGCAGTTAGAACAAGTCTCCCCCGCCCAGGCATTAAATCACCCAACTTGGAAAATGGGGCCTAAGATTACGATCGACTCAGCGACCATGATGAATAAGGCGCTTGAAGTGATCGAAGCGCGGTGGCTGTTCGATATGCCGGCCGATCAGATCGACGTAACGGTTCACCCCCAATCGGTGGTCCATTCGTTGGTCGAATACGTCGACGGCTCGGTGTTGGCTCAACTGAGCCCCCCAGATATGAAATTACCGATACAATACGCAATGTCGTTTCCTGAACGCTTCCCCGGTCCGGCTCGAAGGCTAGACTTGAGCGTCGCCTCGACTTGGGAATTTGAGCCGCCTGACTTCGAACGCTTTCCGGCTTTGCGGCTGGGTAAAGAAGCGGCGGAGCGCGGAGGAACGACCGGTGCGGTCTTGAACGCCGCTAACGAAGCGGCCGTACAAAGTTTTCTCGATGGCGAGATCTCGTTCACCGACATACCCCGGGCATGTCGTGCCGCGTTAGATAGTCACGACTTTGACCCTACCCCAACGATTGATCAACTACTCGCGCTCGACGCATGGGCGCGTAGGGAGGTTTCCGCGTGGATTACGTGCTGTTAGCCGAAACGAATATTTGGCCGATTTTGACCAGCCTGGGCTATTTTGCCATGGGGGTCGCCGGTTTAGGGCTCGTGATCTTTATTCACGAGCTAGGGCACTTCTTGGCCGCCAAGTCGTGCGGCGTGAAATGCGAAAAGTTTTACGTCGGGTTCGACATGCCGATCAGCATCGGCCCTTGGAAGTTTAGCGCGCTGTGGAAGAAGCAGTGGGGCGAGACCGAGTACGGCATCGGCACGATTCCGTTGGGCGGGTACGTCAAGATGTTGGGCCAAGACGACAACCCGGCCGCTTCCGAAGAAGAGATCGCGCGCTCGAAAGAAGGGGGCCTAGAGCCGGGCCAGCATGATCCGCGCAGTTATCTGGCCAAATCGGTGCCGCAGCGGATGATGATCATTTCGGCAGGCGTCGTGTTTAACGTCATTTCGGCCGTCATCTTCGCCGCGATCGCCTATATGATCGGCGCCAGCTACACGCCGTGCGACGTCGCCTATGCGCAGCCGGGCGGCCCGGCTTGGATCGCCGGCATTCGGCCGGGCGACAAGATTTTGGCGGTCACGCCTGACGCCGAACCGAGCGAAACGCTTCGTTTCCGCAAAGACTTGACTTTAGCCGTCGTAATGAACGGCGAAGAAAAGCCGATGCCGATCGTGATTCGACGGGGAGACGAGACGCTTGATTTCGCGGTGACGCCGAAAAAACCGATTCCCGAAGCTGACTTTCCGTTGCTCGGCATTTCGCCTGAGAACACGCTCAAGGCGGCGAAGCCTAGCCCTTCGCTCGCATTGGTGGCCGGCAATCCGGAATGGATGTCGAAAGTTTCGACCGGCGATTTGTTGATTGAGGTCGACGGCCAACCGATCGACAGCTACATCGCGTGGAAAAACATCTTGGCGACTCAT
>JBITAD010000549.1:6956-7217 GCA_044439945.1 Blastopirellula sp. JB062 | reverse complement strand
GGTCGACGGTACCCTTGGCGGCGGCGGACATACCCGCATGATGGCCGAGAAGCTCGGCGACGAAGGCTTCGTCGTTGCGGTCGACCGCGACGTCATTCCCCTGCAGCGTGCTGAAGAAACCCTGGCCGGTTTGCCGGTGAAGATCGCCCACGCCAACTTCGTCGAGATCCCCAAGATTCTCGACTCGCTCGAGATCGACAAGGTCGACGGCATCTTGCTCGACCTGGGCCTTTCGAGCGATCAACTGGCCGACCGCGAGCG
>JBITAD010000549.1:6447-6946 GCA_044439945.1 Blastopirellula sp. JB062 | reverse complement strand
CGACAAAAAGACCGCCGCCGACCTGGTCAATCACCTGAAAGAGAAAGACCTGGCTGACCTGATCTATCAGAACGGCGAAGAACGCTTGAGCCGGCGGATCGCCAAGAAGATCTGCCACGTTCGCAAGGAAACCCCGTTCATCACGTCCAAGCAGTTGGCCGACGTCGTCGCCAGCTGTTACCCCCATGTCGCTGGAAGCGGCCGCGGCCGAATCCACCCGGCAACACGCACCTTCCAGGCCCTGAGAATCGCCGTAAACCGCGAGCTGTCCTCGCTGGAAACGGCCCTGGATACGCTCCCCGATCGCCTCAAACCAGGCGGCCGCCTGGCCATCATCAGCTTCCACTCTCTGGAAGACCGCCCGGTCAAACAGGCCTTTCTGGACGATCCACGCCTGAACCGACTGACGCGGAAGCCCGTCAATGCCACCGACGAAGAAATCGCCCAGAACGATGCCGATGGTGGCAAGGATGGCCGCGAGGGCGTCGAGCTTCTCGGG
>JBITAD010000549.1:0-6437 GCA_044439945.1 Blastopirellula sp. JB062 | reverse complement strand
CCCCTACCGCAAGCCGGACGAACGCCACCGAAACTACATGTTTCTGGCCGGTTAATCAGGAAGCACTGAGCGAAAGACCACCTCACCACCAGGCTTGGTCCAAGAAGGCGACCAAGCTGCTGCGAGCCTAGAACTGCTCGCGTCAGACTCAACTTCACCCGGCGAATCACCGGATGAAGTTTTCTCGCTAAAAGTGAGACCGCTGGGGCTCGAACCCAGGACCTACGGATTAAAAGTCCGTTGCTCTACCGACTGAGCTACAACCTCTCGTGGGAAGCATGTCAGTTTTTGCGAAAATGGGCGAATCGTCAAGGGGGTCGAAGCGGGCGATTGGGTCGCTTGGGTAGAGAAACGTGGCAAATGATCGGTTCGCGGCGGCGCCGGCAATTTTCTTAATTCTTGGCCGACTGGGCCAGAAAATCGATTTTCGAGTCGCTTACGCTAAAATCTCGTGCACGACATGGCCATGCACGTCGGTCAAACGCATGTCGCGACCGCTAAAGCGAAACGTAAGCTGCTCGTGATCGACCCCTAACAAGTGCAGCATGGTGGCGTGCAAGTCGTGGATCATCAAGCGATTTTCGATCGTTTTATACCCAAATTCGTCGGTTTGCCCGTAGGTGACGCCTCCTTTGACGCCGCCCCCCGCCAGCCAGATTGAAAAGCCGAACGGGTTATGGTCGCGGCCGTTGGCGCCTTGGGCGAACGGCGTGCGTCCGAATTCGCCGGCGAAAACCACCAACGTCGAGTCGAGCAGCCCGCGCTGATCGAGATCGGTTAGCAATGCCGCGATCGGCTTGTCGACCGTCTGTGCGTTTTTTTCGTGCCCATCTTTCAAATTGTTATGTTGGTCCCAGCGATCGCCGTTGCCGTTAGGGCAAGTGAGCTCGACGAATCGCACGCCCCGTTCGATCAGTCGCCGCGCCGTTAAGCATTGCCGCGCGTAGACTTGCGTATTTTTATACTTGTCATTCAGGCCGTACATTTCGAGCGTCGCCGGCGTTTCGTCGCGAATGTCCATCAGCGCCGGAACGGCGGTCTGCATGCGATACGCAAGTTCATAATTTTTGATCGCCGACTCTAGCTGATCATCGCTGCCCGAGGCCGCCTTCGCCGCTCGATCGAGCTTGGCGATCAGACCGAGTTTATGTAATTGCAAAGCCGCCGTCCGATCGGCAGGCCGAATGTTGGAGACCGGCGGGTCGCCCCGATTAAAAATCGAGCCTTGATAGGCGGCGGGCAAAAAACCGCTATTGAAGTTGTCGATGCCGCCTGGCGGTATCAGTCCCCCGTTTAGGACGACGAAACCAGGCAAGTCTTGGCTTTCGCTTCCCAGCCCGTAGGTCGTCCACGCGCCCATGCTCGGCCGTCCTTGCAGCCCGCTGCCGGTATGCAAGAAATAGTTGGCGCTGGTGTGCTCGGGAAACTCGGAAGTCATCGAGCGGATGATCGCAAGCTTATCGGCATGGGCGCCGAGATGCGGAAAGAGATCGCTGATCGGCAATCCGCTTTCGCCGTAGCGGCGAAATTTCCACAAGCTGGCGAGGGTTGCGCCGTTGTTGTTGAACTGCGTCGGTTCGGCCTTGATCGGAAACGGTTTGCCGTCGTACTTGTCGAGCAGCGGCTTGGGATCGAACGTGTCGACCTGCGACGGGCCGCCGTCCATATAAAGAAAAATGACGTTTTTGGCGGTCGCACGATGATGCGGCGCCGGCAAGACGCGCGAACTGCCGGCGAACGCCGAATCGCCGAACAGCGCACGCAACGCGACCGAGGCGAATCCGCAAGATGCGGCCCGCAATAGATCGCGGCGCGTCGTCGGTAACGGCCGATAGCGATGACAATGAGACATATCCGGCTAAGCCTTAACGAATGTAAATAAAGTCTTTGACGTTGAAGATCGCATGCGCCAAATCGCCCCATAGCTCGGCGTCGGCGTCGGCCGCGTCAGAGGGAAGTTGCAATTGCTGGGCGCGTTCTTGCAGATAGGTTTCGGCGGCGGCCGCCTCTTCCGCATGGGGCGGCCGGCCGAGCGCGGTCTCGAACATCACGCGAATGCGGTCGTTACGGGACGACGGCAGGCGGGCGACTTGGGCGCCCCAACGCCGCGCTTCGGCGTAGATTAACGGATCGTTCAGCAAGATCAACGCTTGCGCCGGAACGTTTGATTGGTTGCGCCGTCCCACGGTCGAAGCGGGTTGCGGCACGTCAAACGTCAGCATCATCGGCGAGAGGAAATTACGTCGCACCGATAGATAGATGCTCCGGCGTCCGTAGCCGTCGAGCGGGCCGCTGTCAGGTCGGCCGCGACCTTGCATGAATTCAGTCAGGCGAATCGGAACGCTGGGGCCGTACATCGTTAGATCAAGTCGCCCGCTGACGGCCAGCACTTCGTCTCGAATCGCTTCGCCGGTCAGGCGTCGGATACGCATGCGATGCAGCAGTTTGTTTTCCGGATCGAGGGTTTCTTCAGGGCCGCCAGGCTCGCTCGACATGGCGTAAGTTTGCGTCAAGACGATGCGGCGGATCATCCGTTTCAGCGACCAGCCGTCATCGATAAATGCGTTCGCGAGATAGTCGAGCAGTTCAGGATGGGTCGGTTCTTCGCCGAGCACGCCGAAATTATCGACCGACGCGACAATGCCGCGACCGAACAAGTGATGCCACAATCGATTGACGATCACTCGCGAAGCAAAGGGGTTATCGGGCGACATCATCTCGTGCGCCATTTGCAAGCGGCCGCTGCCGAGCGCGTCGAACTTATGACTGCCGCCGAGGGCGACCGGCAAGCCGCGCTGCGCGACTTCGCCCAAATTTCTCGTCGCGCCGCGAATCATCACGCGCTCGTTTTCGCCGGGGCCGTCCCACATCGCCGGCGCCAAACGCGATTCCAGGCGAATTTGAGCGGTCAATTCGGCTTCTTGCCGCTGTCGCTGAGCGGCGATGTCACGCAACTTCGTATCGAGAGCACGATCATGGTCAAAGATCTCGCCACGTTGTTTGATGATCCAATCGGCTAAGGTCGCTTCTGCCGGCGACGGCGCTTCGGCGAGCGAATCGATCGCGGCGACTAGCGATTCGGCGAACGCCGATGCGATCCCCTCGTCATGGAGATTGTTTTTATCAAGCGGCAATTTGCCGACGTCCCGACGGGGAAACTTCATTTTGTGCGGCGGGGTCGTTCCTTGTGCGACCTGCAAGATTTCTAGCGGCTGATCGCCCTCCGGGACGAACTCAATATGAATGCGATGTCCCTGATAGTCGCGGAGATCGTGCGTGATCCATTTCAAGGCGTCGGGCTGTAGCTTCCAATGGCGCATCGTCGCCCCATGCAGCGGACCATTGATCATGCGATGCGAATCAATCACGGCAAATGCACGACCGCTGCCTCGCACCAGATAATAAACGCGTCCGTCGGTCAGTTCGAATGTCGGCGTGCGGACGGTCTTGCCTGGTCGATCCCACGAGGCCAGCTTGCTTGGATCGCGGCGCACTCCCGGGGAGATCGTGAGGCCGTTCCAGCGTAAATCTCGTACGGCCGCCCCGTCGCGACGAACTCCTTGCGGCATGCCTGATTCCGAAAGTTGCAATTGCCCGATCGGCTGCGGCGCCAAGCCGAACGTATAACCGTTGGTACGCCATTGGCTCGCATCGGCTTGGGCGAAATCGATCACGGTTTCAAGCTCCGTCTTTTTAACTTCAGTCGCTGAAGCGAAGGCCTGCAGCGCTGCGGCATGCTGATCGTGCGGCAGCGTCGCGAATCGTCCGAACGGATGAAGCGGATGTTGAGCGTTTTCGGCCGCTTGCTTCAAATGACGCACCATTCCCGATAGCTGGGCGGTCGACAAATTATGTCGTTGAGCGAGCGTGGCGCGATCTGCTGCGGGGTTTTGCAACGTTTCGCGCGCCGCCAGATAAAGCGCCTTCCATTGGGGCTGACGTTCGCTCGCCGCTTGGCGTAGCGCTGCGGTCAGCGCGTGGCGCGTTTGTTCGTCAAGTTGGGCCAGTTGCGCGGCGATTTGGCCATTATGTTCGGCGGTTTCAAAGCGAACTTGGCGATATTCCGAACTTTGCAAAAAACCGAACTGCCGATAATAGTCGGCTTGAGAAATGGCGTCGAATTTATGATCGTGACAGCGAGCGCAAGCGATGGTTAACGCCATGAACGATTTGCCCATGACGTCGACCATGTTGTCAAAGCGATCGGCCTCGTCTTTGCGGATATCGACCGGCGAATGGACCCATTCGCCCAGATGCCAAAAACCGGTCCCCAAGATCGATTCGTTAAATTGCTCGTCCGGATGCAGACGCGGTTGCTCTAGCAGGTCTCCGGCTAGATGTTCGATCACCAACTCGTCGTATGCCAAGTCGGCGTTCAAAGCACGAATAACGTAGTCGCGATATTCGTGAACATTGGGGATGTCGTAGTCGAACTCGTGCCCGCGCGATTCGGCGTAGCGCATTAAGTCGAGCCAGTGCCGCGCCCACTTTTCTCCAAATTGGGGAGACGCAAGCAAGCGATCGACGACCTTGGCCCTTGCTTGGGGAGAATCATCGTTGAGAAATGCGTCGATTTCGGCAGGCGACGGCGGCAAGCCGATCAGGTCGAAAGAGACGCGGCGTATCCAGGTTCGCCGGTCGGCGCGCTCGTTCGGCGTAATGTTCTGTTGTTCCAACTTCGACAAAATAAATCGATCGATGTCGTCCTGCGGCCAATGGCCGCTGGCAACCTTGGGCGCAAGCGGACGAGATAGCGGCTGCCAGGCCCAGTGCTGCGATTTTCGAGCGTCGATATCAAACGCTTTTTTGACGAACGTCGGCCCTTCTTCTTTCGGCCAGGGAGCGCCTAGCTTGACCCAACGCTTTAGCACGGCGATCTCAGCGTCCGCCATTTTGGTCGTCGGCGGCATTTCGTACAAATCGCCCCACTCGATCGCATCGATCAGCAAGCTCTCTTCCGGATGCCCCGTTTCGATCGCTGCGCCGCTATCGCCGCCGGCCATGATCGCGGCGCGAGAATCAAGTCGTAGATTCCCGCCTGGCACATTAGCGTCTGGGCCATGACACTCGTAACAGCGTTGAATCAGAAGGGGGCGGACTTTCTTCTCGAAAAATTCAAGATCGGCCTGAGAAAACTCTGGCTGCGGATCTGCTGCAGCGATTGGAGCAAGCAGCGTCGCTGCGAGTAGCGCTATCAGCGATTGTGAAATTCGACGCGACATGCGGCGACTCGTCCGGCGGGAGGAAGACGAACAGGCGAGAGGGGAAACGGCGACCTGGGGCCCCGATAATTTCTCCATCCTAGCGATGCGAGAAAGCTGGGTCAAAATTTGAGATCGCGAATTCTCTCCAGCGCCTAAGCGTTACGCCTCTCCCGCGTTACGCGGTTTGCCGCTATCGCCGGCTAATTCTTCCAACGCGGCGGCGAACGCGCGATAAGGGATTTCGTTAAACAATACAAATCGAATTAATTGCGGTTGCTGATGGAGGGGAATCCAAAGGATCGCCGTCTTCAGCGCGATTCGCGCCGCTAGATCTAACGGATATCCGTACGCGCCGCAGCTCAGCGCGGGAAACGCCACGCTCGCGGCGTCATGGGCCGCCGCGAGTTCGAGCGAGCGGCGATAGGCGGATTCCAGCAGTTGTTCTTCGCCGGCGGCGCCCCTTTGCCAAATTGGCCCGACGGCATGAATTACGTACCGTGCCGGCAGATTGCCGCCCGAGCTGATCACCGCTTCGCCGGTCGGGCAGCCGTTGGGGTAGCGTGATTGAGTCTCACGCATGATGTCTTCTCCCCCCGCCGAGTGGATGGCGCCGTCAACACCCCCGCCTCCGGCGAGTCGGCTGTTGGCTGCGTTCACGATGATATCGACGTTTTGCTTGGTGATATCGCCGATAGCGAGCTCAATCCGCTGGTTTTCCCATTTTCGCTCCATTAAACTTCTCCTTCGTTCGCCAGGTTGATCGACGCCAATTTAAAG
Source organism: Blastopirellula sp. JB062 (assembly GCA_044439945.1). Classification (GTDB taxonomy): domain Bacteria; phylum Planctomycetota; class Planctomycetia; order Pirellulales; family Pirellulaceae; genus Blastopirellula. The sequence continues at coordinate 456 of JBITAD010000549.1, read as the reverse complement.
AGTTCCTTGGGACCAAGCGAATAATATGCCGATGAGAGAGATGCCCCTAGATATTCGCCAATTGGAAATGAGAAACGTCGACATGCGATTTTGCCTGACATTCGTGGGAGTTGCGTTACTTGCTAGCGTCGCATCGGCCCGCGATATATACGTCGACAATCTTCGCGGCGACGATCGTCATTATGGCACGAACGCGGTAATCAGCGAAAACTCCGACGGCCCAGTTCGCTCGATCGCCAAAGCGCTGCGCGTCGCACGCCGAGGAGATCGCATCGTATTAAAGAACACGGGGATCGCGTATCGCGAGTCGATCACGTTACAAGCGGCCCGTCATAGCGGCTTTTCCGGCGAGCCTTTCGTAATCGAGGGGAACGGCGCCACGCTAGACGGCGCCGCATTCGTTCCGCCTGACGCTTGGGAGGTGGTTGGCGACGATTTGTACCGCTTTAGCCCTTG
>JBITAD010000548.1:0-7228 GCA_044439945.1 Blastopirellula sp. JB062 | reverse complement strand
ACCCGGTCGTGGCAACGCTCTTTCCGAACGAAAAAACGAAGTGGCTCAACATGTTGCATGCCGGTTGGCCCGGCGGCTTAGTGCTGGGCGGCATTATTACGATCGGCATGGGACCGGACGGGTTTCTCTCCAATGTCTTTTCAGACGGCGTATCGATGGCCTGGCAATACAAGGTCGCCTTGATTTTGATTCCGACCGTCGGTTACGGCTTGATGATGCTGCCTTGTAAGTTTCCGGTCAACGAACGGGTGGCCGCCGGCGTTTCGTACGGCGATATGTTGGCCGAGTTTGGCATGGGCGGCGCCGTCATCGTCGGCTTCTTGATGTTTAGCGAATTGGGCCGGGTCGCAACCGAACTGTTAAGCAAAGCCGGCGTCGACGCCAGCGGTTGGATGATTTACGTCGTGTGGGTCTGCATCGTGGCTGCGACGATTTGCATGGGCGCCTTAACCAAGTTTGCGATCGGTCGCCCGCTCTTTTTGTTCATGTTGCTGATCATGGTTCCGCTGGCGACGACCGAGCTTGGTACCGATAGCTGGATTACGTCGCTGATGGAGCCGGTGATGACGCAAAATGGGTTGGCCGCCGGTTGGATCATCGTCTACACGTCGCTCATTATGATGGTCTTGCGGTTTTTCGCCGGGCCGATCGTTCACAAGCTCTCCCCGTTGGGGTTGTTGGCCGCCAGCTCGGTGATTGCGATCGTCGGGCTCGTCTTCTTGTCGAAGGTCGACAGCATCGCTCTGATTTTTATCGCCGCGACGATTTACGGGTTGGGCAAAACGTTCTTCTGGCCGACCATGCTCGGCGTGGTGGCCGAGCAATCGCCACGCGGCGGAGCGCTCACCTTAAACGCGACCGGCGGGGTCGGCATGTTGGGCGTCGGCGTGGTCGGGGCCGTTTTTCTCGGCTATTTTCAAGACACCGCACAAGTTGCGGCGCTCGAAGACAAGCCGGCGATTTTGAACGAGATCAAGGAAGAAAAGAAATGGGTCTTCGGCAAGTACGAAGCGGTTAATCTTGATGCCGTAAAAGCCTTGCCTGAAGCGGAGCAAGAGGAAGTGACCGTCGCCAGCGAACAAGCGAAAAAAGACGCCCTGTTCGCCGTGGCAATTTTCCCTTGCATCATGTTGGCATGTTACATCATGTTGATTCTGTACTTCTCAAGCCGCGGCGGTTATAAGGCCGAAGTCTTGGTTGGGCACGAAGCGGAGGACGCCAAGTTTACGGGCGGGGTCGAAGGCCCCGCCGACGCGTAAGCGGGCGGCCAAGCGATCAATCGGCCATCGGTCGAGGTTGCCGTCCGGTCAACCTACGAAGGGGGAGTCAGCGTGAGCTGCTCCCCCTTTTTTTCGGCCCGAATGCCGCCTGGCAATTCGATCGCCGACGGAGAATCGGCGGTCAGCAGCGAGAAAAGCATGCCCCATTTCTCGCGACTCATCGCTTGGCGAGACCAATCGCGACGTCGCCACAATTGCACGCAGGCTTCCGTCGCCAGAAACGGAGAAGCCGCAGCAAGACGCGCGGCCGAAAGCGCGACCCGTTCGGAAGTCGCTGAAATCAAACAGGCGTCTAGCAGTTCGTTCGCTTGTTGCTCGACGTATTCGCGGCATTCGGCCGCGCCGGCCGCAAGCCGCAATAGCGACTGATCGGTCTGCGGCAAATAATCGGCGCGTAATAGCGGCAGCAACTCATTGCGGAGACGGTTGCGGAAATAATGCGATTGATCGTTGCTCGCATCATGACGAAAAGTTTGTCCGCAGTCGGCTAGATATTTTTCGATCTCCAAGCGGCGCATCGATAACAACGGCCTTAACAAACTGATGCCGGGCGCTAACTCGCGGGCACGCGGTATGCCTGCCAAACCGGCGACGCTCGTGCCGCGTAAGATGCGGTGTAAGAGGGTCTCGATCTGATCGTCGGCCGTATGCGCCGTTACGACGAATCGCGCCCCGGCGCGCATCGCCGTTTGGCGCAAAAATGCGTATCGGGCTTCGCGCGCCGCCGCTTCGACCCCGTCTCCGGCAGCGTCGGCGAGGGCGGGTACGTCGATTTTGCCGATTTCGGCCGGCAACTGCAGGCTGCTGGCCAAATTTTCGACAAAATCGGAATCCTTCGCCGATTCGGCACGAAGCTGGTGGTCGAGATGCGCCACCATCAAGCTGCCCTGCCCCGCTTGCCGAATTGCGGAGAGCGCTCGTAGCAAAGCGACGCTATCGGCCCCGCCGCTAACCGCGATCAGCACCGTACAGTCGGCCCATTGTGGGGGAGGCCAACTGGCGGCGACAGCTTTTTCAAAACGATGCATGCGACGCGGTTTCCCGGAAAGGGGGAAGAAAGGGGGGAAGGCAAATCTTCCCAGGGTGGCTTCCGTCTGTTAACATACCTTAAACGGTTTCGCAGCGTTAAGTTGCGGCAAGTCGTTAGAGATGACAATTACCCATCGCACCAAGCGAATTTTTCGGTCAGCATCGTCTGCCGAGAGACCGCCGCGTGACAGGCGGAAATTGCCTTCGAGCCACCTGGATCTGGTTCCGGAATTCTAGTCCCAGCGAACAGCGAGACGACCCGATGCAACCACTGCTCCTTTTTCTTATGCGCCTGGTGATGCGACTTTTTCCAAGCAGGTGCTACGTGCTTGGGCCAGCCAGCGCCCTAAAAAGAAGCGGTCGCAAGTTCGACTCGCCTTCGCGCCCCAAGCTAGTTGCGGTCTTGCCGTTGCTAGGTTGGCTAGAAATTGACGCCGAAACATTGCCGACCGATATTCTAGCTCGATGCGGCGCCCGCCATATCGAGCGCGGCAGTCCGTCGCGGTCGGCATCTGGTCGCCATCCTAGCCGCCGGCGAGATGATCGCTAGGCGGAGCTTCCTTGTCGCTCGACTGTCAATTTCCCTCTGAAAACGCGCGGCCGACGCCGTGGCGGCGCATTATGCGCTCAAGCGTGCGCCGGAGTCGCTGCCATTTCCATTGAGGGAGATATACTACGTGCCTCCAGCCATTAGCTACGCGATTTGTGCCGTCGTCGGTTTCGTAATCGCGATTGTGCTTGTCAAAATCATTGACCATTTGCGGAAGAAGGATGCCGAGACCGAAGCGAAACAGATCTTAGATCGCGGCAAGCAAGACGCCGAAAATTTGCTCAAAGAAGCCAAGATCGAGGCCAAAGAAGAAGCGATCGATCTAAAAGCCAAAGCCGAGGTCGAACTGAACCGAACGCGCGAAGAAATTCGCGAACGCGAAAAATCGCTTGATCGCCGCGAAGAATCGCTTGAGCAACAAGCGAACCACTTGCGCAAGCAAGAGCATATGGTCGAGACCAAAGAGCGACGCTTGACCGAAAAAATGGATGACGTCGGGCGCAAGTCGGAAGAATTGAAGGCGATCACGCGCGAACAGCAAGAGCGCTTGCACAAAATGAGCGGCCTGAATCGCGATGAGGCCAAAGCGGAGCTATTGCGGTTGCTTGATCAGGAACTGCAAGGAGAAACCGGCGCTCTAATTCTAAAGCACCATCGCCGAGTTGAAGAAAATTGCAAGCAGCAAGCGCAAGACATGCTGCTGACCGCCATCCAACGTTTCGCCGCCGCGCATACGGCCGAGTCGACCACCAGCGCGATCGACATTCCGACGGACGATATCAAAGGACGCATCATCGGTCGCGAAGGGCGGAACATCCGTTCCTTTGAAAAAGAGACAGGGGTCGACGTCATTATCGACGATACCCCCGGCGTCGTGATTGTCAGCGGGTTTGACCCGGTCCGCCGCGAGATCGCTCGGATTTCGCTTAACAAACTGATCGCCGACGGGCGGATTCATCCGTCGCGGATCGAAGAAGTGGTCAAAGAGACCCAGGGCGAAATCGAAAACGTCATCAACAAAAAGGGAGAAGAAGCGGCCAGCGAAGCGGACGTCATGGGGTTGCATCCGCGTCTGATTCATATGTTGGGGCGACTCCATTTTCGCACCAGCTATAGCCAAAACGTGTTGCGGCACTCGATCGAAGTCGGTTTTATCGCCGGCATGTTGGCCGAAATGATCGGGCTCGACGCTCGTATCGCGCGGCGAGCCGGTTTGCTGCACGACATCGGCAAAGCGGCTGATCACGAACTGGAAGGAGGACACCCCAAGATCGGCGCCGACCTGCTCAAGCGGCATGGCGAATCGCCCGAAGTCGTTCATGCGGCGTTCGGTCATCATGACGAGATTATTACCGAGTATCCTTACACGATGCTGGTAGCGACCGCCGATGCGACCAGCGCCTCGCGCCCTGGCGCTCGCCGCGAAACGTTAGAACGCTATATCAAGCGGATGGAAGAGTTGGAGTCGATTGCTCGGGCGTTTAACGGGGTCGAGCAAGCGTTCGCCATTCAAGCGGGCCGCGAACTGCGGGTGATCGCCAGTTCTCGCGATACCGACGACGAAAAAGCGGCGAAAATCTCTCGCGACATCGCCAAGGCGTTCGAGGATCAACTGACTTATCCCGGCGAAATCAAAGTGACCGTCGTGCGCGAAGCGCGCTTCACCGAATTCGCCCGTTAGCAGATAGCGAAGGAGAGACAGTGCGGATATTGCACATTGGCGACATTGTCGGCAAACCGGGACGCGACATTGTGCGGATGGCCAGTTACGGACTCCGCCAGCGCGAAGGTCTTAGCTTGATCGTCGCCAATGCCGAAAACGCCTGCGGCGGCTCGGGCTTGACCCCTGCCGCCTATCGCGAACTGATCGATTGCGGGATCGATTGCATTACGATGGGCGACCATATTTATCGCCGCAAAGAACTGTTTCAAACGCTCGATTCGCAAAACAACATCGTCAAACCGGCGAACTATCCGAAATCGGCCCCCGGCAAAGATTTCGCTATCGTCGAGTCGACCAGCGGCATTCGGGTCGCCGTCATTAGCGTGATGGCCCGAGTCTTTATGCGGCCGGTCGATTGCCCCTGGGAAGCGATCGATCGCGTGTTGGCGTTGATTCCTGCTAGCGTGAAAGTGCGTTGCGTCGATTTTCATGGCGAAGCGACCAGCGACAAGCAGGTCATGGGGCGATATCTTGACGGTCGGGTTTCTTACGTTTTGGGTACCCATACCCACGTACCGACCGCGGACGAGCAAATTTTTAAAGGCGGAACGGCCTTTCAGTGCGACGTCGGCATGACCGGCCCGCACGAAAGCATCATCGGCCGCAATATTGAGCGCGTGACGGAAACGACCGTCACTTTTCGACCGATGCAGTTTGACGTAGCCCGCGACGACGTCCGTTTAACGGGGTCGATTGTCGATATCGATCCCGAGAGCGGCCGCGCAACGGCGATTCGGCGGATCCAGATTCGCGAAGAGGAAGCGCGTGCGTTGCAAGCCGAGTATCCGCAAGATGCGTCTCGCTAACGTTTTGATCTTGCCGCTATCGCAAGAGTTCGCTAACCTCCGTCACGTGATAGCATCATGAGCGTTGATTCGCCCACGTCCGCTTCGCTTGGCTGGCTCGGCAGATCGCTGTTAGGGCTAGGCGGGCTGGTCGTCGCCGGGTTATTGGCGACGGCGATGACGCTGCGACCCAGCGATCAGGGATTAGGAACGCACCAACAACTTGGTTTGCCTCCTTGTTCCTCGCGCGTGTGGTTCGGCGTGCGTTGTCCGGCGTGCGGAATGACGACCTCGTGGGCCTATCTGACCAAGGGAAACGTCGTCGGTTCGATCCGCTCGAACGCCGCCGGCTTTTTGCTTGGACTGGTCGCGATCATCGGCGCTCCTTGGCTGCTGATCACGGCGTGGAGAGGTCGCCCCCCGCTCGGATACCCCAGCGAGATAGCGGCCTTGTTCGCAGTCGGCGGCATCGCCGCGGTGATGGTCGCCGAGTGGCTGTATCGCGTGATGTAAGTCGACGACGGAAATAAACAATGATGCGTCATGATGACGCCTGACTTCGCATACTGCTGGAAGAAATTCGATGGATCGAACTGACGACTTCAGACGTTCAATCGCGCTGTTGGTTCTGTTTTGTCTCGTGCCGACGACCGGTTGCCTCAACTTGGTTTCGAGTTTGCTCTATCCGACCAACGAAGTTCCGGCGCGATTCGCCGGAATGAAAGAGAAAAAGGTCGTGGTGGTTTGCATCGCCAGCCCGTCGTTCCGGTCAGAGACCGCCACCTCGCGCAATTTGGCCACCATGGTCGAAAAATTGTTGGGCGCGAACGTACCGGATATCGAGATCATCTCGCAGCAAAAAATCGACGACTGGCAAGACACGTCGAACTGGGATCGACTCGACGCTCGTAAATTGGGCAAAGGGGTCGGCGCCGATATCGTCGTTGCGATCGACTTGGCGCATCTCGAGATTCAAGAACACCCTTCCATGTATAAGGGAAAAGCTGATTTTTCGGTCAGCGTTTTCGATATGAATGAAAAAGGAAAATTGGTCTACGAATCGACCGATCAAACGTTGGAATTTCCGGCCAACGGCACCTTCTCGTCGGCAAGCCTGACTGAAGAGAAGTTTCGCCGAAAGTTCATGCAGTCGATTTCGGTCTGGATCGCGCACGATTTTTACAAGCATGACGCTCACGATTACTTAGCGTTAGACGAAACTTTCGTCACCAATCGGTAATCTAACGCAAAGATTGACCCCGGCGATGCGACGGCTTACGATTGTGATAAGTATCGATGCCGTATCTACTTAAAAATTTGTCCCGCCTTCCATCGCTAGTCTTATGCCTGCATTTCAGCCTATCGCCGTCTTGTCGCTCGTCTTAAGTTTCGCGTTGGTGTCGTTCGCCCAAGCGCCCGCCGGCGCCAAGTCGAAGATACCGCCGCCCGAAAACGTTTCGTTGATGACCAAAGACGGCGTTGCCCTACGCGCGATCTATTTCCCTAGTCCTAACGAGAAAAAAGCGGTTCCGGTCGTGATGCTGCACGGCTGGAAAGGGAAGAAAGAGGACGTCGCAGGCCTGGCCAGCGTGTTGCAAAAGCAAGAAGGCTACGCCGTACTTGTACCCGATTTGCGGACCCACGGAGAAAGCGAGTGGACGGTCCAATTGAATGATCGGGTCAGCAAGACGATCGAACCGGATGATATCAAACGCAAGCAAATGCAGCTTTTCGTGCATCAAGATATGGAAGCGATCAAACGCTTTTTGATGGACGAGAACAATGCCGGCAAGCTCAACATCGAACTGTTGACCATTGTGGCCGCTGACGACTTTAGCAGCATCTTGGCGGCTAATTGGGC
>JBITAD010000547.1:0-7235 GCA_044439945.1 Blastopirellula sp. JB062 | reverse complement strand
CCGTGATCCGTAGCCAGCCTGATTTGAAGACGACCGTACCGTTGAAAGCGATGAACAGGAAGAAACCAAGCACGCCCCCTTCGATCCAGGGCGATCTTTTTCGGTACGCTTCCGGCGCGAAGACGAGCCAGAGCGCATCAGCCGACCAGACGATCGCCATTAGATAGTTGACGTAGATCCCTTCGCCCCATGCGACCCCCAGCAACGCTTCGGTCTGTTCGGCGGTATCGGCGTAGGCGGCTTGATGGCTCCAATGATGAAAGTAGTGCATCCCCGCCGCGATATGCGCCAGAAACAACAAGCAGCCGAGCGGCCATAGCGCTCGCTCTAGCTTTCGCCAGGCGGCGTCGGCGCCAGCCAACTGTCGACCGGCGCAGCAAATCGCCAGCAGCAAAATCGCCGCGCGAATCGTCCAACGCGTTAGTCCGTCACCCAGGTTCATCATCGCATGGCGAAGCGGTATTGCGGCGCGACTGACCGGCCGTCGCCGACCGTCGCGATAAGCCGTAGTTTTCCCGCTTTCCCCTCTGTTGTAATATCAGACTGAATCTCGGCGACCGCGCCGCGATTCGGCTGTTCTCAATCATAACCGCCGGCCGTCTCTTGCAAGGCCCAGTACCTATGACCATGCCCGCCAAAGTGCCAGACAAAGTGAACGTCGCCGTCGTGCAAATGTCCTGCTCGCCCGACAAGCGAACCAACGTCGACAAGGCGACGGCGCAGATTGCCGAAGCGGCCCGCCAAGGGGCGAATATCGTCTGTCTGCAAGAGCTGTTCGCCGGGCAATATCCTTGCCAGGAAGAAGATCACCTGAAGTTTCAAGAAGCCGAACCGATCCCCGGCCCTACCAGCGAAGCGATCCGACAGGCGGCCGCCGCGCATGGGGTGGTTGTCGTGGCCTCACTTTTTGAGAAACGAGCCGAAGGCCTGTATCACAACACGGCCGCCGTGTTTGACGCCGACGGCACGCAGTTGGGCATCTATCGCAAGATGCATATCCCCGACGACCCCCACTATTACGAGAAGTTTTATTTTACGCCCGGCGATCTCGGCTTTCGGTCGTTTCAAACCCGCTATGGTCGCATCGGCGTCTGCGTTTGTTGGGACCAATGGTTTCCGGAAGCGGCGCGACTGACCGCACTGACAGGCGCCCAAATGCTGTTTTATCCGACCGCAATCGGTTGGCTGGTCGACGAAAAAGAGGAATATGGGCCCGCCCAAGTTTCGGCCTGGGAAACCATGATGCGGAGCCACGCGATCGCGAACGGCGTGTTCGTCTGCGCCCCCAACCGGGTCGGGCTGGAAGGCGCCATCGAATTTTGGGGGCACTCATTCGTCAGCGACCCCAACGGCAATCTCTTGCAGGTCGCCTCGCACGATCAGGAAGAGATCTTACTTGTCGAATGCAATCTGGCGCAAATCGATTTTGCGCGGACGCATTGGCCCTTCCTTCGCGATCGCCGCATTGACGCCTACGCCGGGCTCAGCAAACGCTTTCTCGATGAGGAATCGCTGTAATGGCGAAGCTTACAGGCACACCGCGACAGCTTGGATATCGCTGGCCCGCCGAATGGGAGCCGCATGCCGGAACGCTGTTGTCGTGGCCCCACAATCGCGAGAGTTGGCCCGACAAGTTCGAGCCGATTCCATGGGTCTACCAGCGCCTGGTCGAGACGCTCTCGCCGTTTGAATCGGTTCATATTCAAGCCGCCGGCGACGCCCTGGACGAAGCGAAACGCATGGTCGGCCATCTACCGAACGTCGTCTTGCATGACATACCGACCAACGACGCCTGGGCACGCGATCATGGGCCGATCTTTTTGCAGTCGTCTAAGGGCGATCGACCGCATGCGGCCCTCGATTGGCGATACAACGCATGGGGCGGCAAATATCCGCCGTGGGACGCCGATGACGCGTCGGCGCTTCGCCTGCTGACGGAGCTGGGCGTCTCTCACTTTGAGCCGGGCATCATCTTGGAAGGGGGCGCGGTCGAAGGAAACGGGGCCGGGGTCGTGCTAACCACGGAAGAATGCCTGCTGAACCCCAATCGCAACCCAACGCTCGACCGGGCGGCGATGGAGCGCTATTTGAGCGATTATCTCTGCGCCGACAAAGTGCTTTGGCTCGGTCGCGGCATCGCCGGCGACGATACCGACGGCCATATCGACGAGCTGGCTCGCTTTGTCGCCCCTAACCGAATCGTCGCCGCTTACGAATCAAACCGCGAAGACCCGAACCACGAGCCTTTGGCCGAGAATTTTGCGCGATTGCAAGCGATGACCGATCAGCATGGGCGACCGTTCGAGGTGATCAAGCTGCCGATGCCGCAGCCCAAGTTTGTCGGCGAGCAACAAATACCCGCTTGCTATTGCAATTTCTATCTCGCCAACGGAATCGTGATCGTGCCGCAATTTGACGACCCGGCTGACGCCGCCGCGGTCGAAACGCTGCGGCGCTGCTTTCCGGATCGGCGGATCGCCCCGCTACCGGCGCTCGATTTGGTATGGGGGCTCGGCGCCTATCACTGCATCACGCAGCAGATCATGCCGTAAGCGGAAGCGCGCACCGAAAGGCTGGCGGCTGTTTATTGCGGCTCGGTTTTCATCAGCAACGGTCGCGGGCGATCGACCTTGCCCGCGGGACGTCCCCCTTTGCCCGGCCTATTCGTATCGCCGATCTCTTGGCGAATCGCTTGCGCCATCGCGGTTAAGCGTTCGACAATTTCAGGATGCTTTGCGGAGAGTTCGCGCTCTTCGCTTAGATCGTTGCGCACGTCATACAGCGCCGGTTCTCCTGACCGACTGGCCGCCGGCGGAAGTCGTTTGGCCTGCTTCGGATCGATCGGCAGATAAAGCTTCCAGTCGCCTGCCCGAATCGCTTGCAATTGGTCCAGGTAATAATAGGCGAACCCTTGATCGTCCCAAGGAGAAGCGAGATCGGTTTGGCCGAACAAAATGGGCGCGATGTCATGACCGTCGATAGCTTGCTCAGGCGGCGGAACGTCGGCGAGCTTGGCGAGTGTGGGGAGCAGATCCATCGTGGTGCAAAGCGCATCGGCGGTTCGCCCCGCGGCGATCTTCCCGGGCCAGCGCATCAGGCAAGGCATCCGCATCGCGCCTTCGCTCGTGTTATAGCCGTCTCCTCGATACGGCCGGTTGCTGCCTTGCCGCGGTTTGCGGCGCGGCGCTCCGTTATCGCTGGTCCAGATCACGAGCGTCCGCTCGTCGAGATTGAGCCGTTTGAGGGTCGCCATGATCTGACCGACGCTCCAATCTAGCTCTTCGACGCTATCGCCGTAGTCGCCATTTTTTGACTTTCCGCGAAACGCCGGACTCGAAAAAGGATGTTTCGTCGAGCCGGGCATCGTATGCGGAACGTAAGCGAAAAAGGGACGATCTTGATTCTCTTCGATAAATTGAATCGTTTCTTCCGTGCAACGTTTGACGAGATAATCGCGATCGACCGGAGCTTCGATCACCTGGGCGTTGCGCATCAGCGGAAGCTCGGGCCATGACTCGGGACGAACCTCTTTGGTCATGTCGTCGCTATAGGGGATGCCGAAAAAGAGATCAAAGCCTTGCTGGGTGGGCAGAAACGGAGGCTGGTCTCCCAGGTGCCATTTGCCGAAAATGGCGGTCGCATAACCGGCTGGGCGCAAAACCTCGGCGATGGTGGTTTCGTTCGGATTTAGCCCTTTCGTATCGAGCGGGCGAAGCACCGAAGCGCCGCTGCCGCTGACGTGCATGTCGACTCGCAACGGATAGCAACCGGTCAGCAACGCCGCGCGACTGGGAGTGCAAACGCCGCTGGCGACGTAAAAACTTGTGAACTTCGTCCCTTCTTTCGCCAGACGATCGATGTGCGGCGTGCGATGAAGTTGCGAACCATAGCACCCTAGGTCGCCTGTGCCGAGATTATCGACGAAGAAAAGGACGATGTTGGGCGGACGAGGCGTCTCGGCGGAGAACGCCGCGACGGGGGTGAGGATAAATCGCGCGGTCATGATCGCCGAAGCGACAATAAGAGCGAGCTTAAAATGCGACATCTCGAACGGCTCTTGGCTAAATGCGAAAGCGAGGCGCGCCAACCTTTTCGGGGTCGTTGACGCACTACCAAGGTAGAGAAGATCCGAGCCGCATGCAAAGTTTTTTCATGGCTGCGCAGGGGGCGGCGCCTTCGAGCGTCGCGCCCCTCAAGAGCCAGCGGGCGTTACGTCCCCAGGAAACTATGATCGGGCGTATCGAGGACGATCGCTTTCAGATCATCGTTGAGCAGTTGCAAGAAGGTCTTGAGATCGACGGCGACCCAAATGGCGCGCTCGTCGGAGTCGTCGTACTTGCCGTCGACGATTTCGCCGGGAGGCAAGACCAAGACGTCTTTCTCTTGCTTGCGCATGACGAACAAGCGGCCGGCGCCGTCGCTGCCGATCAATTGAACGGCGCCCTCGTTGGGTCCGCCGCTGATCGCAACCGGGTCGCCGTCACGCGTTTCGGTCAGGCGAGCGATCGGCGACACGAAATAACCGACATGCACGTCAGGCCAACTGACGCCGTCGCAATAGGAATAGAATTCGGCGAGTTGCGATCCGTCTTGCATGCCGATCCGCTCAAGATGCCGCTGCACCTCGTCGCTCGACTGGGGATCGAGAAGGACGTTTTCGCCCAGGGGATTACCGAAGTCAATTTCTTGCAGCTCCGCTAGAAGTCGTTTGACCGCGGAGCCCCATGATTGAATATTCATGGCTACTAGAGAGATCGTCCTACAAATTGGAAGGTAAAAAGTTTACAGCGTCTGTTGCCCGACGGGCGGTTGCAAGATGGTTTTGAGATAATCGAAGTATTTAGGGTCTTCGTCCTCGAATATATCGGATCCTGCGGCCATATAGGCCATCGTCAACTCGTTGCCCGCTCGGGCCTGATCGCCCATTTCAAAATGAGCTTGTCCAAGTCGCAAATGCAGAAAGGGATTGCCTAAGCCCTCGGGGCACATCGCCGCCCTGGTCAGCGCGGCGATCGCTTCGGCGTATTGCTGCCGCACGAAATGCGAGTCGGCTTTGGCCGCTAGCAGCCAGAGCGCCGATTCCCACTCGGTTTTCGGCTCTGGCAGCAGTTGCCAGGCTGCGTCAAATTTTTCGGCCGCTCCTTCATAATCGCCGGCGTCAAACAGCAGATTGCCCGCTTCGCTTAACTCGGTAACTTGCGAGTGAAGCGTTTCGTCTAATTGAGACATGATCGGCGTCCGGCACTTTGGAGACGGCTGGAAGGTTCGTTAACGGCCCGTAATTGTAACATGCGGCAGTCCTGTTTGCCCACATCCAGATCGCGCGCGAAAACCGAGATCGGGCGAAAACCGCCGGAACTTTAACGCCGGCTATTGGCGACCTCGCTTTCACTGAGCGGCGGTCGTCTTCGTTTTGACCCGGCACAAATACATGTCGGCCGTGACGTACAAATAGCCGTCGTCGCCGAAGGTGCAGTTGGCGGTCGGCACGCCGGTATCAAGCAGGCCGATTTGCTTGCCTGCAGGCGTAAAAATCAAAACGCCGCCTGGCCCGGTCGCCCAAACGTTGCCCTGGGCGTCGATCGCCATGCCGTCGGGCAAGCCCGGCTTTTTGCCGACCAGATCGGTCGCGTCGAAAAAGACGGTCCCTTCGCCGACGCTTCCGTCGGCATGGACCGGGTACTGCGTAATCGTCGCTTGTTTGGGATCGCTTTGCGCGACGTACATCCGCTTTTCATCGGGCGACAACGCAACCCCGTTCGGTCGGGTCAGTTTGTTGGTGACCAGCTCGACCTGGCCATTTTTCTTCAGTCGATAGACGCCGCACCAAGGCTGTTCGCGCGAGGGATCGTCAAAATTTTTGGGCAGTCCGTACGGCGGATCGGTAAAATAAATGTCGCCGTTGCTATGCATGACCAAGTCGTTGGGGCTGTTAAACCGCTTGCCGTCGTACTTATCCGCCAACACGACCCGGCGCCCATCGACAAACTTTACGATGTTGCGATCGCCATGGCAGCACGCGGTCAGATTGCCGTCGGCGTCTAAGATAAGCCCGTTGGTTCCCGGCTCTTTGCCGGCGAAAGGCGCATCGCCCGTGTATCCGCTGGGCGTCATGAAGACCGAAGCCCCTTCGCCTTCTTTCCACTTGATGATGCGATTGGGCGGAATATCGCTAAACAACAAATATTCTCCCTGCGGAACCCAAACCGGGCCCTCGCTCCAATCAAAGCCGTCGGCGAGAACTTCGATCACGGCGTCGGCCGGAATCAGCTTATCGATTGCCGGATCAAGTCGCTGGATCTTGCCGATTGACTTGGGCGTTTCGGCTGAGGCGGCGCTGCAGATTAGGGCCAAGACGCCAAGCGAAGCGAAAGTGACGCGGAAGAGCGACATGGGGCGACTCCAAGGAGGAATTCAGTCTGAGATAACAAGCGAGAAATTGCGGCTTTATCGTAGCTTGGGCAAAAAGAGAACGCAAATCTCTCGCCAGCCGTATTTGAAAAGCGCAGTCGGGTCGAACTTTGAAGTTCGAGCTGGGCGGCTTGCCCTAGCGCGATCGAGAACCGTGTGCCCCAAACGGCGCACGAAAAAACGCGTCCCGTTGGAACGCGTTTTTTGATTTTGCGAAAATGTAGCGGCTGCGATTATTTCTTTTCGATCGCACGCTTGAGCGCGGCGCCCATGTCGGCGGGGCTTTCCGCGATTTCGACCCCTGCGGCTCGCAACGCGGCGAACTTTTCGTCAGCCGTACCTTTGCCGCCGGAGATGATCGCGCCGGCATGTCCCATTCGCTTGCCGGGAGGGGCGGTACGTCCGGCGATGAATGCGGCGACCGGCTTATCGACGTTCGCTTTGATGAACTCGGCCGCTTCTTCTTCGGCAGTTCCGCCGATTTCGCCCATCATCATGATCGCTTCGGTAGCGCCGTCGGCCTGGAACATTTTTAACAGGTCGATAAACGAAGTTCCGACGATCGGATCGCCGCCCAGTCCGACGCAGGTCGACTGCCCCAAGCCCAGGCTGGTCAATTGCCAAACCGCTTCGTAGGTCAACGTGCCGCTGCGGCTCATGACGCCGACGGGGCCTTTTTTATGAATGTAGCCCGGCATGATGCCGATTTTGCATTCTTCGGGCGTGATGACGCCGGGGCAGTTCGGCCCGATCAGTACCGAATCGGAAGCGCGAACCTTTTCGTAAACCGGGACCATGTCGAGAACCGGCACGCCCTCGGTGAT
>JBITAD010000546.1:6471-7254 GCA_044439945.1 Blastopirellula sp. JB062 | reverse complement strand
GATTTTGCCGCCGAGCTCTTCGTAAGCCTTGGCCGCCTCTTCGGGGGTCGTCGCTACGATATTACGCGGGACGGCGACGCCTGCGTCGCGGAGAAGCTGCTTCGCTTGGTATTCGTGAATTTTCATCGACTAAATCCGACTGAGTCGAGGCGTCATGGTGCGGTAAAAGCCGGATTATCGATCGATAACGAAATAGGGTCAACCATAGCGCTATTGTGGTTGATGCAACTTTGTCCTTTTTCAGAACGGCCGTCGCTCTGGGCGCTGCGCCCTGCCGGAAGATCGATTTCATTCGAGAATTTGCCATGTTTACGCGCCAAACGGGCTGGTCCGTTTGACCGGTCTTAAAGCGGCCGCCAACGCGATCAACGAGAATCCAAAACCGGCGAAAATCAGCAAAGATTGAATGGCGAGCATCGTAAAGTCTCCATACTTGGGGGGAAGTTGCGA
Organism: Blastopirellula sp. JB062; assembly: GCA_044439945.1. Taxonomy (GTDB): domain Bacteria; phylum Planctomycetota; class Planctomycetia; order Pirellulales; family Pirellulaceae; genus Blastopirellula. Next base: position 6,804 of record JBITAD010000546.1, on the reverse strand, counting down.
GACTTATTAGGCGAGCGCCGTGCCAATTGCCGAGGAGCCGAAATTATCGTGGGATTTGCCCCTAAAGTTTATCCAGAATACCAAGAACGGCCGATAAGTATCCAATCGCATCTGCTAGCAGTTGTCAAAACGACTGCGCTGTTCGCGATGTGAGACAAAAACGCGACGCGCCTTGGCCAAAAACGACTAGACTCCGCTCATCGATCGACGAACAATGATCTGCCAGCTTAGACGCCATGCCGAAATCGCGTTCCCCCGCTAAATCGGAGACCATGATGCGCATCCTGCTGTTCTTGTTCGCCGCTGCGGCGGTTCAAGCCGCCTTCTATCTCT
>JBITAD010000546.1:0-6461 GCA_044439945.1 Blastopirellula sp. JB062 | reverse complement strand
CCTTTTTTCTCTTGCTGGCGGTTATGACAACCGCCGGGGTTTGGCACTGGGCGCAAGCAGGCGCTGGCCGCGACATCGCCCGGCTTGAAGCCCGGCTCTCCAACTCGCCAGTCGAGCTTGTCGGTTATCGCCCCGGCTTTCCTTCGCCCGCGAAGGCGATTCGCAAAGTAGAAGCCGTCGTAGCCGCTCCGATTTATTACACGGCGACCGAAACGGGGCATCCCTCTCAAATGCTTTCGATCAGCATCCAAAGCGGCGACACGACGCAGGTTCAAACATTGATTCAGGCAGGCGCCGACGTCAATGCGATACATCCCGTCACGGGGCGAACTCCGCTCGACGAAGCGCTGCATTGCGGCGACCCGGCCATGATTCGCCTGTTAGAAACTGCGGGCGCGAGACCCTCGCCTGACGCTTAGAGCCGTCACTCGGTTTCCGCTTTGCCGACAGCGCCCAACGCCTCGCCGGTCGTCAGCAAAGCGGCGCCCAACAGCACGACGTCTTTCAACAAAAACTGACCAGGCATGGCCGAGATCGCCGGAAATCCGCCGAGGCTCGCCTCCCAGCCTGGGGTGGTCACCAAAAAAGTAAGCGTGGTTAAAAACGTACCGACCGCCAATCCGCTGCCGATTGCCGAGCCAAGCGGCCAGAACAACCGCAAAGCGATCAAGATGCCGGTGACGATTTCGATCACGCCCAATAAGGCCGAAAATTGCTCGACGCTCATTAGCTGATAGGCCCAATTCATCAGCGGGCTATTCTCGACCAACGGCAGAATTCCGATCGCTTCGTAGCGGGTAAACTTCATCCCGCCGATCCACAACAAGACGATCACCAACCCATAGCGGGCGACATGCATTCCGAGGGCGTTCAAACGACGACTAAACATTATGATTCTCTGCCTGCTGCTTCAACGTCGTCGGCGCGCGATCAGTTGAAGGGACCAAGACCCCGAATCGAGCTTCTCCGCTCGATCACGGCAAGCGCGTCATCGCCGAAAACGCTTGCAGCCGATCTTATTCGCCAAGCGAATCTACGGCTGTCATCGAGATGACAATGCGTTCGGCACGGCTCCGTTTCGCCTTTTACAAACGGGCCAAGCGATCTAGTCCCGCTAGATCGTCGACGCAAAAATAGCTGCGCGTGTAGGCGATCAATCCTTCGTTGCGAAGGCGGACCAGCTCGGCGCTAACCACCGGCCGCGCCATGCCGATCAACTCGGCCAAATCTTGATGCGTTAGCCGGATGTCGATCGCATGCCCATGTCGACATCGATCCCCTTCGAAACAGATCAAATCGCGCAGCGCCATCGCCACGCGAGTACGGACCGGCGTGGCGCATTGCCACAGCAATCGTCGTTCAAGAAACTGGGCGCGCGTCGTCGACGATTGCAGCAGCAGTTCGGCGAAGCTCTGGTCTTTATGAGCCGCCGTCTCTAACTCGTCTCGACTTATTAGCAACGCCTCGGCCGGCCCATGCGAGATCGCTTGCTCTTGCGGCGGGGCCGCAAACCCGCGAAACGCGGTCGTCCCAAACGGGCGATCGCCGAATAAGCCGCCCGGGCCTAAGATCAGCCTTACCAAGCGATTGCCGTCAGCTAACGGGTCGATCAGCTTCACGTAGCCTGCGGCGACGATCCAACATTGATCGACCGGCAACGTCAAATAGAGCGTTTCGTTGGCCGCCAGAGAGCGTCGCCGAACGTGGCGCAAGGCGCCGCATGCTTGAGTAAAGCGTTTCGCCCACTCCGAATTCAATAGCATCGCCAAGTGATTCCTGGTCGCAAACTCGAACCGATCAAGCCTTCGCCAGGGGCGATCCTACCAAGCTGGTCAAAGCGAAACAACTTGTCGCGACGTTACTTCGGTATCGCCAAGCGACGATTGAGCAGCAAAAACCAGATCGCCAAACCGCCGAACGTTACGCCGGCCGTCAGCGTGACGCTCCAGCCGAGATAACAACCGAGCCCAATCAAGGCGCAAAATAGAATGAGATACGACATAAGCGTGACGCGTCCTGAAAAGTTACCGTGATCCACATGAAACCTGTCATACGCCAGCAACAAGTCAAATCGCTACAAGCCCATTCTTTCGACTATTCCCTTTATTCGTATCGCCCAGGGTCGCCGTGACGCAGGCACATTGCGCGGAATGCCGATCCAAGAGGCGCGTTTTTTTGCGAACCGTTTCTCCTTTTCCGGCATCTCAACAGGTACGTCGCCGTTCGCCTTTCTCTTTTGGATAATGCTTCCGATGGGCAAAATCTATGAATCGATCGATGATCGAGTCGCTCAATTCATCCGCCGTCAAAAACTCTTTTTCGTCGCTACGGCGCCGCTTTCGGCGGACGGCTGGATCAATCTCTCTCCGAAAGGTCTCGATTCCTTTCGCATCCTAGACGAGAAAACGGTCGCCTATCTCGATTTGACTGGCAGCGGGGTCGAGACGATCGCGCATGCCAAAGAAAACGGACGCATCACCGTAATGTTTTGCGCCTTTGACGGCCCGCCCAATATCTTGCGACTCTACGGCCAGGCCGAAGTCTTAGAGCCGAACCATGCCGAGTTCGCCTTGCTGCGCGAACGTTTTCCGCCGATGCCTGGGGTGCGGTCGATCATCCGGATCGACGTACGGCGAATCGCCGATACCTGCGGTTATGCCGTTCCCAAGTACGAGTTCGTCGAAGATCGCAAACAGTTGATCGCCTATACCGAAGCGAAAGGCCCCGCCGGCATGATCGAATACAGACGCGTCAAAAATGCGGCCAGCCTCGACGGCTTGCCCGGCTTAGATCATTTTGAAGGCGAAGACGAAACAACGTAGCGAGTCGGCCTTATCCATTTGCGCCGCCGGTCGGCACGTCGTCGGGGGCCTCATCATCCTCTTGCTGCTCTTCTTCTTTGCGACCGACCAGGCGTTCGCGCGCACGCTCGATCATTTTCAGGATGGTAGTCAGCGCAGGCTCGTCCGAGAAATTTTTGCGCGACGCTTCCTCGATCATTTGCAACTGATCTTCGATCGCCTTTTTATCCTCTTCACGACTGACGCGGGCGGCGATCGTGCGCAGCGCTTCGATCAAACGCAAAGTGGCGGCTTCGCTATCGGCGCCGCATTGACGAATTTGATTGAAAGCGGCGCCTAGCACCTCGGAAAACTGGCAAGGCCGAGCGATCACGCGCAACTGATCTTCGTCGTCATAACGATAGGCGGACGGAATCTCGCGCAGCGCCAGCCGACAAAGCGCCGCGCCCAGGCGATCGATGCTGTTCATCGCCGTAAACGAGTCGTTGATGCCGGGCGATAACGCGCGAATCGCCACTTGCACCAATTCGTGCACGGCGCAGTTAACGTCTTGTCGCGGCGTTCGATCGGTCCCCACGATCAGGGATTCGCGCACCTTTCTGATCAGCGAATCATCCACCTTCGCAGAGGGGCCTACGTCAAAAACGGCGTCTCCGGAAGTGATAAAATCGCCCGGTCTTTTCCGCAGCGAAATGACGACCTGATTGGCGATTGCGGCGCCCAACAAGCTCGATACGTCAATTCCTTGCAAATAGCCTTCGGCGGTCGTATCGACGATCACGCAGTCGCGATAGAACTGCTCAAGGTCGGCGTCGCTCGGCGGCTGAACTCTGGCGCCGACATGGCCGATCTCTTCCGGATAAAGCCGCTCGATCGACGCGTTCAGGTCGTAGCCCAGCGCCTCGACGATTTGCGGAGCCTGAATCTCGCTGGCGACTTCATGGACGAAATAGATCAAGATCATCAAGCAGGCGATCGCCATCACGATTGCGGCGTTGACCGAGAGAACCGGCACGTAATCTTCGCGATCTTGCAACGTCCGCAATACGAGAAAGCAATAGACGCTGGTCGCCAACAACGCGCCCATCGCCACCTGTGCGACGTTGTCTTCCATGCGGCTTCGCAACACGCGCGAACCGTATTGCCCCGATGCGATCGATAACGTCACCATGTTCAAAGAAAAAACGACGCCGGCCACCGTCACCATCGACCCGGCGATGGTCGACAATACCGAGCGCGATCCGGCCGTGGTCGTTTGCATCCAGATCGATTCGTATTTTGAGAAATCGACTTCGATGTCGAGCATCGGCAGCGCAAAGCCCAGCAATATGCCGGCGCCCAAAAACATGCTCGGCACGAACCAAAAACTGGATCTCGATTGATCCCACAGCGTTGTCATTCTGGCTTGCATCAGCGGCGTCATCCGGCGACGGTTCGTTATTCTTGCAGAAACAATGGGGTCAGATAATCGGCGGCGGCGTCCCACCGGTCCGCCGCCTTCCGAAAATCGACTTGCATCGCTCGGCGGGTCCGCGGCGTTTCGACCTGCGTATCGACGACGACCTTGGCGTTTAACGGTATTTGCGCGCTGGGGCCGTTCGCCAAAGCGGTTTCGACGGCGGGGCGCAACAAATAATCGACCAATTGCCGCGCTCGTTCAGGGTGGGGACAGTCGCGCAAAATGGCCAACGTATTCGGAATGTAGAGCGTTCCGAGTTCTCCCTGGCCCTGATCCGGATAGATAATCGCGACCGGCGAGCCGCGGCGCAGTTCGCCGATCGCATCGTCCGTATCGGTCAGACCGAACGCAATTTGTCCGTTGCCGACGGCGACGGCGACTTGCTTGTTGCCCGGAAACATCCGCGCGTTCTCTTTGAGCTGAGCGAAAAAACGTTTCGCCTCTTCATCGCCCCAAACCGAAAAGAGCACGGCCGCATGAGTCGCCGTCGTACCGAACAGCGGTTTGGCGAACCCGCACCGCTCTTTCCATTGCGGGTCAAGCAAATCTCGAATCGACGTCGGGCGTTCGTCTTCTTTCACTAGTTCAGTATTCGCCAGCAACACGCGAGCCCGACTTGCAAAGCCGTGCCAAGTTCCGTCTGGCGAACGAAATTCGGCCGGAAAGTCCTCCGCATTCGGCGGCAAGTAGGCGTCTAATAGTCCCGCTTTTTCCAGACGTAACGTATTTAAGACTTCGTTGTTCCAAAACAAATCGCAGCGGGGGCGATTTTTTTCGGCCAACAGCGCGGCGGTCAGACCAACCGTCTTGTTCGCTTCGGCGTCATATTTGGCGGCGACATGCACGCCTGTCTCTTTTTCAAAGGCGAGAAAGTGAGGTTCCGAAAATTCGCGATCGAGCGCGACGTAAACGACCGCTTCATTGTCAGAACCGAATCGACAACCGGCCGACATGACCGCGAATACTGCAAGACTGCCGACGATCGCCGCGCCGAGCCGGGTCATTGGCGAGGCAAGTTTCGATACGATTCGCATTTCGCCCTCCGTTACGTTCGGCCCGATTGATACCGTCGGACGCTCCAAACCAACAGCGATACGGCGCTGGCGGTCGAAAGGGCCGCGAATATCTCGGTCTGGCCGGCCATCAACAAAACCGAGTCGCGCCCCAATCCGTAGAATACGCCGACGATCGCCAGCGCGACGACATGGACCAAGATCCAGAGATTGGCAGTCCGCCGCTCGAAGGGCAGCGGAGCTTGCAACGCTTGCCAATCGAGAATGGCGACGCGAAAGTGTCCAGCCGAGACGATTAACAGAAAAAAGACCGCCACTCCCCAAGCGAAGACGCCGGCGGCAGACAGATGTTGCAGATTATCCGGAAAATCGGGCCAATCTAGCCCGCTTACGACGGCGCCAAACAACGAAATCGCGCCCGCGATCGCATGCGACCAGGGACGACGAACGGCGGATGGAGGAGCGACGGACATCGTATCTTGATTTCATTCCTGCGAAAGTCGTACTTTGCGTTTAGAATAACACGTATGAAAGACAAATTCTGCCGGGCCAACCCTCGCGACGATCGATGCTCAAGAACGCCAACGGGCTTTCCGATGCGTGCAGCGCTGCTGGGCGTTCTGTTGTTGTCGCTGGGGTGCGGCGATAGCGATCCGCCGGCGGCCCCGGTTTCGCCCGCGCCCATTTCCGCCGCAGCGGCGCCTTCGGTCAGCGATCCCGCTCCGCAAGCCGAGCCGAGCAAGCCGGTCAGGCGCGCCAAGATGGAACCGGCGAAACCGAAAGAAGACGACTCGGTCGTACTGCTCAACCAATTTATGAACGACCAAGGCGCCGCCGATCGCTTTCGTGCGGGGCCGATCGAGCCTAACGTCGAATTCGAGATCGATTCGGCCAAGCTTGCCGCCAACGCGATTCGCGAGTTATCGGGCGAGCGCCTGACGCTGCTGACCGACCTCCCCTCGTCGCCGGAGATCGACAATTTGCCTGCCGTCTTTGACGCGGCGTTTCCGTTGTGGTGCGAATACTTTGAGATCGATCCGGCACAGTACGCCGACTGGCGAGCCAAAGCTTGCTTGATGTCGCGCGACGAGCCGTTTATTGCGGCTGATCTGCTGCCGGCCGACTTGCCGAAATTTTTGCATGGTTATTCGCGCGGCGACGCGTTTTGGCTGCGTGATCAGCCTAGCG
>JBITAD010000545.1:0-7254 GCA_044439945.1 Blastopirellula sp. JB062 | reverse complement strand
CTTGGCCGCTTTCGTCCGAATCGTTGGTACCGTTGATCACGATGCAGTTGTCGATCTCACCAGAGATGGCGCCGTCAGTATCGCACCAGTCTTGCTGATCGCCGTAATCGCTACCGGCAACAGCGGCCGAGTGGCCGGTGACGCCCCAAACGGTGTAGCTTTGATCGACGTCTTGGATCGCGCCGGCGACGTCCGACAATTCGGCGGTGACGGCGTCACGAACGGCCGACAGGCCGACGACCAAACCGATGACGACGATCGTGGCGATCAAGATCAATTCGGTCGAAACGATGAAACCAGCTTCATCATTCCAAATGCGTTTCAGGAGAGACATTGTTCAAACACTCCAAAAAATGAGGGGAGAAATAGCAGGGTTTGCGAACGCTTGATGGAACCGCAAACCCTCCTATACCGCTTGAATCCGTTCAAACGAGAAGGTCATTAACTAGATGAATCGTGCAGAGCGGCGCCAGCCGCTCTGCACGCAAGTTCAACTAGGGTTATTGCGGCGAAGGAGCTTGGCCGCTTTCGTCCGAATCGTTGGTACCGTTGATCACGATGCAGTTGTCGATTAGGCCCGGAGGATCGCCCAAGCTATCGCAGAAGTCCAACTGATCGCCGTAGTCGCTGCCGGCGACGGCGGCCGAGTGACCGGTAACGCCCCAAACGGTGTAGCTTTGATCCAGGTCTTGGATCGCGCCGGCGACGTCCGACAATTCCGAAGTGACGGCGTCACGAACGGCCGACAGGCCGACGACCAAACCGATGACGACGATCGTGGCGATCAAGATCAATTCGGTCGAAACGATGAAACCAGCTTCATCATTCCAAATGCGCTTTAGGAGAGTCATGGTGAAACATCCTCAGAAAAAAACAGAAACAGTGGGAAGGGGTTATTCGACTCGCTATCCGCGGATCAGGGTCGCGTCCGACCTGTCGCGAATGCGAAACCGACTCAGTTAGGGTGGCCTCAATCAGGGGTAGGTCCTGGTTGTGACCGCAGGTTGACATCCAACAAAACCAATTGGTTTGGGGGAAACCTTAGGGGACCGGAGTATCCTCTCCGGGGCCGCCGGGGTAAGGCTGCCCGAAGGCGAGTCCTGCCGGCGCTTGATTTTCTGGATCGGTCCAATTGAGTTCGTCTTGGTCGTCGTAGCCGGCCGAGACGATCACCACCGGCGGACCGACCGGCGGCTGCACCGCAATCTGATAGCGATAGGACTGATCGAGGCTATCAATCGCTACGCCGAGATCGCCGAACTCTTGCACTATATGGTCGCGCAGGCCGGTCAAACCGACCACCGCACCCAAGATCAATATCACGGCAACCAAGATCAGTGCGTAAGCCGAAATGACCCCGCGTTGATCACTCCACAGGCGATTGCCAATAGACCAAAGTGTGTATCTATGTAAATTCATAAATCTACCTGAAAAGATGCGTAGATTGTGACGTCTTTTATGAGAGGAGACAATAGTCTCGTTTCATATTCATCAATATTTATTTTTACGTTGATCCGAAACGCTTCTGGCGCGTTCCAATTGGTCGGCTATTGCAGAGGCGAGGGCGCCGTTCCGCTCTCGTCCAAATCGTTCCCTCCGATATCGATTCCGCCAGGAGGTTCGCCAGCCACATCTTCTTGTGCCTGGCCGAGATCTGGTTGATCGTTGTAGCCGAAGTTGCGAAAGCCGGTCACGACCGAGACGTTCCCAAAATTGGATTCGACCCGTACGTTCCGACCATTAACTTGAAGACGTCCGTTGTCTTGAAACTCCACTCGATAAGATTGGTCGAGCTGACCGACCGCTTGCCCAGTGTCAGTCAACTCTTGGACGACGCTATCGCGAAGCGCCGCCAGCCCGACGATCATCCCAATTACAAGAATGACGCTCAACAATACCAACTCGGCCGAATTGACGAAACCCGACTCGTCCGACCAAAGACGATTTAATACGCGCATATTAGCGACCCTTATTTGTATCTGACGAATCATTTGATATCTCACTGCACACTAAACTCAAGTTAGGATTCAAAGCAACTCAGGCTATAAGGCCTCATCGCATTTCAAACGGGTCCACTGCTCGGCGGGCAGCGCCCCCCTCCACAGCGACAACGCTCGGCCGACATGGCTTAAAAAGGTGTAGTTATCGCGGATCACGTCGTCGCTCATTTTCTCGACTTCCGTCGCGAGCCATTGCCCTGCGCGAATTTTCGTCTCGCGCGGGGGCTGCACTTCGGCGGGTGCGATCGCCCACCATTCGAGCGCGTGACCGGTCGCCAGCAATCGACGCGAGAGAGGATCGGACAATCCTTGGTCGCTCGGCTCTCGCTCGGCGTTGTACCAATTTTGATCCCAGTAGCCGGCTTCGTTCTGACTGGCTAACAAGCGGCGCGTCGCTTCGGTCAAATGGGCGACGATCGCGTCGCGGGTCGACGCATCTTCAAACAGCGCGTGCCGCTCGTCCAATCGCAACAGCGCGGCCAACGTGAACAGGCGATGATTGCCGTAGCAAACGCCTTGCACCCATTGCTCTCGCATCAAACGATGCGCCATTTGATCAAACGTGATTCGCTCGCCTTCGCGAGAAACCCAAGGTCGGTTATCGGCGGCGAAAGTCGCCGCGGCGATCGTCGTCCATTCGTATTCGCGTTGATTCAAGCGAAAGTCGCGGAGCGCGCCGACCAACAAATCGCGAAGCGTCAACGGCTGATCGCCTGCATGAAGCTGGTAATCGAGCGGGGTGCCGATTTCGGCCAACGTCGCCAGCGTATGATCGACATGACTCGACGTCGCCGCCCCTTGCTGCGTTCGTGCGGCCAACCCTGATTGGCCAGAGAAGAGCAATTCACGCGCATCGTCTCCCCAATACTCGCGGAAGACGCTCATATCGGTCAGCATCTGGCGCATCTCTTCGCCCGAGAGGCATTCGGGATCGGCGAATTTGGCGTCGGCGCCCCAAAATCGCAACGCATGGTCGACATGATTGATTTTCGGTCGTTCGTGTCGCAAGCGAGGCCGCAACCGCACCAAGACCGTCCGCAACTGCTGGTCCGTGATCAGCTCGGGCAGATCGTATTGGGGCAACACGCGCTCGGCCGTCGCTCGCAGTTGCGGCAAACTTGGGGCCGTTTGCCGTTGGTCATGCGAAATCGCCCAGGCGACCCCGGTCAACAGTCCGACCAGCAAGGCCGCTTGCACGACGGCGAACAGCGCCGGCGGCAGCATGCGATTCGTAGAGCTCGACGACGCCGGCATTAGTCGATCCTCCGTTGCAAGATCAATGCGCGGTCGTTTTCCCAGGCCAAACTCCACTGCGCGTCGACTTCGCCGACCGCTTGAATTGCAAAATCGGCTTGCGTCGTCTTATCGATGATCAACGTATCAATCGCGTAGCGATCTAATACTCGTTTCCAATCCGCTTTTCCCTGAATCAAACGGCGATAGTCGTACTTCACTTGTTGCGGCAACAACTCGAAATCGGAAGTGACGAACAGACGAGGCGAATCGTTCAGCGAGTAACCGATCCAATCGCTCCAAAGAACCGGCGCGAACATGAAGCGAGGCTGCGAATGCTCGTGCAAATATTGGATCACTCCCTGCGGAGGATCGGCGACCGTCTTGGCTATCGGACGCGGAGTTCCTCCCAGCACGTACGCGCTGATCGGGCTCAACGCAAATCCAATCCAAACCGCCAGCAGCGATAGCAACGTGTAAGCGAAACGAAGCGAGCGAGGAGCATTGTCGGCAGACGCTGGAACTGGCTGGGGGGCGGTGACGGCGTCTGCGAAAACGCCGGAGGCCAGCGGCAGACAAACGACGATCGCCGCAGCGACGTATAGTAAGACGAAGTGAGTATTGCAAGCGGCCAGCGCGGCGGCGACGACGAACATCGCCACATCGGCGCCGTAGACCGTGACCGGCGAGCGACGGAGCAAATAGGCGTAGGCGATCACCCCAAACGCCACGATGCCGCCGAGCGGCGAAAAGATCACCAGCGGCCCCGAACCGTCGAGCGGACTGGCAATTTGCGAAATCGCAGTCGACCAAACGCTAAATCCCCACGGATTGAGCAACGAAACCAACAGGCAAAGCTGCGCCCACCAACTCCACGCTTGCACGCGGCGATCACCCAACGTTTCGCCCAGCGATCGTTTCGCCTGAAAAACGTCGGCGGCGACGCCTAGCGCCAGTGCGACGGCCAACAACGGCCCCGCAATAAAGGTCGAATGCGTGTTGACCCAAGCGATAATCGCCAGCGGCGAGATCAACCACATCCAAACGGTGGGCAAACCGTCTGCCTGGCGCCAACGGGGCTGCAGCGCCAACGGCGCCAAGAAAACGGCGAACCGGGCGATCGAAGCCAGGGCCGGGTTGATTCCTTGCCAATCGAATAAGAGCGTGAGCCCTGACAACACGAGGGCGATCAGCTTGAGCGCCGGATGGAGCGAACGGCGACAAAGCACAAAATAAACGAATAAGAGATAACCGACGGCCAATAAGGTTCCGGCTAGCGAAATTGCCGCCGGACCGCCTGCCCGATCGATCAAGGCCAATGAAATGTCGGCCAACCAGCTGGTCGCGCGGTAAGGCGAAGCTTCGGCGAGCGGCATCAACGGCGGATGCGCCGGTATTTGCGACTGACTTAAGATTTCTCGCCCGATCACGATATCGCGCCACACGCCCGCCGTCGGAAGCGGCAAATAGTAAAACGCCAAATACGCGGCGACCAAGACGACGACCACGACGAAATCAAACGCCGACAACGCGTATCGCTCGCTCAAAATCGGCGCTGCCTGCGCATTCTCTTCGACAGGTCGGGGGTCCGCGGCTTGATCCATGCCGTGCTGCCGCTCTTTAGGCGCCGCTAACATGGCTCGTCTCAATGTAACGATGCTGAAAATTAAGCCCGAACGACTTCAACAAGTTGGGGGTCGGCGCCGAACGCAGCGCCACCCAAGCCGTCACGCGAACTTCGCCGACGGCCACGCCGCCCGGCGACGGCAAAGATATCGGCGTAACCGTTTGATCGCCGAAAATCGACTGCGAACCGACTTGCTCGACCGCCAAGGCAATTTGGGGGGTCACGCCGGTCGTAATGCCATGCATTTGCATCGCACGATTAAACGTGTCGAGCGCCGTTTGCGGCGCATCCAGAGGATCGACCGCCTTGGCCGCTTCGCGAGCCGCTTCGGCAACCGCCGCTTCAACCGTCGCTTGAAACGCCGAAATCGTCGCAAACTGCAAAATCGCCATCGATGCGATCAGCAGCAAGGGGAACGCGATGATCAGCTCCAAGGTCTGCACGCCGCAGCGAAGCCGCTTTCGCATCGGAATTTGTCGATATATCGGGTTGCGCATACAGGCAGCACAATCTGTTAAAGCATGAACGAGCAAAGAAGTCGGCGCTGTGGGGAACAGCGACGTACCTACCTATATCTGGATTTGCGTAATTGCGTCCGCCAGATCAATCAGCTCGTTCAACAGCGCTCCACGCACCGTCGCTAAGCCTGCAATCGCCCCGATCCCGATCAAAGTGAGGAGGATCAGATATTCGACAAACACGCCGCCGCACTCATTGCCGACGAGTTTACGAATGTGAGAGGATAAAAATTTCATTTTAGCGCGATTTCCGTAGTACTGGTTGGGGGGGAGAAACTTCCAGCGTTTGCTTTCCTGCAAAGTCAGCAAACTTTAGCCAAATGCGCACTTTGACTATCCCTACGGTAATATCGCGGCAATCCGCTTACAACTTCCGATATGCGAATTTCTTCATATTTTTAGTCATTTTGGGGAATTCCATGGTCTACTCTAAGAAAAGGTTGACGTACGGTCTCCTCCTCAGCTTAATGAATAGTTGTCGAAACCTTTTTCACCTAGCAAGTAGGCGTCCCTTGTACCGTTTTGCCCGCTTTCAAACGACGCGACAACCTTCGCGAACCGCCTTGCGGCGGCGACCGGGCGGGGTCGTGCTTGAACTGATTTTGACGCTGCCTATTTTATTTATTTTATTGCTGGCGGTCGTCGAATTTTATTTTCTCTACGCCAACTTGCAACGTCTCGAAGCGGCCAGTCGCGCTGGAGCCATTGTCGCCTCGCGGACTTCGCTCCCACTTTCTGGGGAAATCCCGCTCGAAGTCGCTGGCGCCGTCGACCGCCAACTCGAAAGCCTAAATCTACCGGCAAGACAAATCATCGTCTCCCACCGATCGGCGGCCGGCGTCGCCCAAATCAAGACAGGCCCAGCCTACCCTGCACCTCCCAGCCTGCCCAGTCTGTTGCCTGCGGCGCGGCCGGCGGTCTGCGTCACCATTCGGGCGCCCATGGTCGGGCTGACTCCCAATTTGCTGAAAACCTTCGGCATGGACATTCAAGGACGAATCGCATCGCAATCGACGACCCATCCCCACACCTTGTAAACCTTAATGAGTCTGGCGAAGTCTAATTCAATGATGCATCGCACGTACAAACGTCATCGGGGATCGCGTCGCGGCGCTTCGGTCTTATGGCTGATCGTCTTCATGCCGTTGGCTTTGACCGGCTTGATCTTTACGATCGAGATCGGCCGCTTGTGGCTCGCTCGGGCCGAAGTCGAAAACGCCCTGGAATCGGGCGCGCTTGCGGCCGTTATCGAGTGGGAGCGGCTTGACCCCAATACGGTGCTTTCGACCGAAACCGCGCGTCAAGCGGCGGCCGACTTGGCGGCGACCAATACGGTATTAGGCGCCCCGTTCGCCTTTGCCGACCCCAATCTCAACTTTTCCCCGTGCAATCTCGGCAACGGCCAGGTTTTCTGCAACGGCAACGATCAACTCGACGGCGAACTGGTTTTTGGCGCAATTACCCAGATTCAGCCGACCGTCGTCTTCGATCCCGAGGCGAACCCGCTGCTGCCGAATCACTTTCATGCCGTTTTGGTTCGCTCCGCGTTTTCGGTACCGAGCCAAATCAGCCTGGGCGGCTACTCGCTGGGCCCTTACTCGGTACAAGCCGAAAGCGTGGCGATGGTCGATTCCAACGGCCAGGCACGCTTGGTCCGTATCGACTCGATCGCGTCGCCCTAACTGCCGCACGCTCTCTTTGCGTCCGAGAATTCTAAGAAAAACCGGGCGCTGCGGACTTGCCCGGCAAGCCCCATTCCGCATGCCTTGCCGGTACTTGTCGCTCTGGGCAAGGATCGTCGGCGAAATGCGTTCTGGAGATCGTTCCGCCTCTAAACGGTGGAAATAGTCGTTTGCGGTCTAAAGATCTTCCATCG
>JBITAD010000544.1:0-7257 GCA_044439945.1 Blastopirellula sp. JB062 | reverse complement strand
CAAGACGGATCGTCGCATGTCGGCTGTTGACTTTGATTACGCAAAAAAAAGCCGCGACCGTCAATCACGACAGTCGCGGCGGCGAGAAGCCTCTTCTCGTGTCGCTGGGCGAATTACTTCGCTTTCACTTCAATTTTCCGCGGACGCGCTTTTTCCGCTTTCGGTATCGTCACGTTCAAGATGCCTTGATCATATTCGGCCGAGACGTTGTCTTCGTCGACCGGCGACGTGAGTCGCAGGCTACGTTCGAATTTGCCATAGACATGTTCGACTCGATGATACTTTTTGTCTTCCGTCTCTTGGTCTTGGCGCCGCTCTCCCGAGATCGTGAGCAAACCTTCTTTCAGCTCGACATGCACGTCTTCAGGGGCAATGCCTGGGATCTCGACGGAGACTTCATAAGCCGCTTCGGTTTCGGCGACGTTCAACGACGGCATCCAGGCGGCGACCGCCGACTGCGCGTCTGAATTGAGCAGCGCGCCAAACAGTCCATCCATTTCTCGACGCAAATCAGCGAAGTTGCGCGGATGATACGCAGTTAATGCTCGGACCATGGTTGGTACCTCCTTCTCAATAAGAACGAAAACCCCGCTTGAAGCCGGCGAACCCTTTGGAGTTGTCTTCCGGCTTGTCGGTTCACCCTTTGCGGTGACGCCAATCTATATTTGCAAGCGGCGTGCCAATTACGATCGCTTGACGCAAATGCCTATTTCAATTGGCTTTGCGGATAGCTCAAAATTTCAACTGCAATTTTGACGGCGCCAATTTGGCAATCTGGCAGTTTGTTAAGAATCGATTGCAAAACCGAGAAGATATGAAGGGAATCGCCGCCAAGAGGAAGGAAGCGATCCCACGCGCACAATTCGCCGTTAGGATGAAACGATTGTCTGCAATAGTCGCTTGACGCTTCCAACCAGAGAAATCTGTTGCCCGATTCCCGCATGATCGACGATTCCGAAATTTGGATCATCGTTCCGGCCTATAACGAGTCGGCTCGAATACGTAAAACGCTAGCTCCGCTTTGCAGCGCATTTCCGAACGTGGTCGTCATCGACGACGGCTCGACCGATGATACGGCAAAGATCGCCGCCCAGGCGCCCGTTTGGGTCTTACGGCATGTGATCAACTCGGGGCAAGGGGCGGCGCTGCAAACCGGCATCGAATTTGCGCTGCGGCAAGGCGCTCAACTTATCGTCACTTTCGACGCCGATGGGCAGCACGACGCCGGCGACATCTTGCGACTGGTCGAACCGGTTCGTCGCGGCGAAGTCGACGTCGCACTGGGGTCCCGTTTTTTGGGCGACGCGATCGACATGCCCAGGTCGCGGCGCATGTTACTCAAAGGCGCCGTCTGGTTTACCCGACTCTTCTCGCAGATCGCGGTGACCGATACGCATAACGGGTTTCGCGCCTTGTCGCGTAAAGCGGCGCAAACGATTCGCATTACGCAAAATCGAATGGCCCACGCGTCGGAGATCTTAGATCAGATTCGCGAGTTCCAATTGCGATACTGCGAAGTCCCGGTCACGATTCGCTATAACGTCGCGACTCTCGATAAAGGCCAAAGCAACTCGGCCGCCGTTAAAATCGCCGCACAGTTTTTGTTGGGGAGACTAGTTCGTTGACTCCCTTTCAATGGCTCGCGATCACGTTTATTCTCGTCGCCGCTTGCTACGAATTGGCGAATATTCGGCAGCAGCGCGCTGTCCGAATGGTCGCGTTATTTCGCGGCGTCATATGGTTTATAGCTGCGTTGGCGATTCTCTTTCCAAATCAAATTGGTCGTTTGGCGATTCTGGTCGGCATCGGACGCGGGGCCGACGTCATTCTTTATTCGTTCGTTCTGGTCTTTATGGCCACGACGTTTTATTTCTACTCGCGCTATTTGCGACTTCAACGACAAATTACCGACGTCGTTCGCTATCTCGCAATTCAAGAAGCGAGTCGCGGTTCCGATTCGCCTTCGCCGGAAGAGAGCTAAGACGATTTGACTTCTCCCGACAGTTCAAGCTCGGCAGAGACGCGCTGGAGCGTCGTCGGTTGGGCGTCGCTATTGACGATCGCGACGTGTTGTGCGTACGGAAATAGTTTTTCCGGCGGATACGTCTTAGACGACGCTCGTTATTTGACCCTAGAAAATTCAGCGAATCTCGCCAATTTGCCGCACCGTTTGGGCGCCGTCGCCGCTGGACAAATTCGTTCGGTCGGCAATCTCTCGTTCACTCTCAATTATTTGCTGATCGGCGATCAACCTTTTGCGTTCCATGTCGGCAATTTGCTGATTCATCTCGGGGCGGCCCTCATCCTGTTTGATTTGTTGCGACGACTATTCGCGGCGCCCTATTTTCACGGGCGTTACGCCAAGTCGGCCGCTAGTTTGGCTTTTGTCGTCGCCTTGTTGTGGGCAGTTCATCCGCTGACGACGATGGCGGTTACCTATTTAATTCAGCGGTACGAATCGCAATCGGCGTTTTTCTATTTGCTGACGATTTATTGCGTCGTGCGCAGTTGCTTGGCCGACGATTGGCGCTGGGCGGCCTCGTCGATCGTCGCCTGCGGCTTGGCGATCGGAACCAAAGAGTCGACCGTTTCGGCTCCGGTTGTAGCGCTGGCGCTTGATCGGGCGATATTCGCCGCAAGTTGGCGCGAATTGCTACGCAAGCGAGGCTGGGCTTACGCCGGCATGGGGGGCGTTGCCGCTTATTTCTTGATCCACCTAATGCCGGCGTTCGAAGCAGGCACCTCGCTCAATCGAGCGGTCGTCGGGGCTGACCGCGTAAGTCGTTGGGAATATCTGACGACTGAGTCGCAAGTGATCGTCCATTATCTTCGTTTGGCGCTATTCCCCTATCCGCTTTGTTTCGATTACGAATGGCCGATCGCACGACATTGGCGCGAATACGCCGCGACCGGCGCATTTGTCGTCGGGCTGCTGTTCGCCGTCGGCTATTCGTTGCGGCGTTGTCCGCCGCTCGGCGTGGCGGGGCTCCTCTTTTTCGGCGTCCTCGCCCCTTCGTCCAGCTTCGTGCCAATCGCCGATCCGGCGTTCGAGTATCGTATGTATTTGCCGTTAGCCGTCGTCGTCTTGTTGGCGGTTATCGGAGTTTACGAGCTTTGGCGTCGCTCTCTGGAAAAACGAAACCAGGACGAAACGTCATTAGCGATCCGATATTTGCCGCATGGGCTTACCGTCGTAGCGGCGATCGCATTGTGCGGCGCGACGCTTCAGCGAAATCAGATTTATCATTCGCCCGAGACGGTCTGGCGTAGCGTCGTACGGTTGAATCCGTCGCACGTGCGAGCCAATCATAATCTGGCGAAAATTTTAAAAGACCAAGGGCGAACCGAAGAAGCGATCGCGATGTTGCAAGATTCGTTGCGGCGGATCGATCCTGCGAATACCGCGGCGGCCGCGATCGAAATCGAACTGGGCGAAGTTTATGCGAGAATCGGCGATTTCGCGACGGCCGAGCCTTTCTTTCGTCGTGCGATCGACGCGTATGAGCGGCAAACGGAGCCCGACAGCAAAACGCTAAGGAAAGCCGCCGAAGCGCATATCGGGCTAGGCGCCTTGTTGCAACAGCAAGGCAAGTGGGCGGAATCGGCGCCCTTGCTAATCGCCGCCGCTCAATTGCGTCCCGGACTTTATCCGCAAGCGCACGGCATGGCTGGGATAGCATTGCGAGAAATCGACCAGTTGGACGAAGCGGAGCGTCAACTTGAGCAAGCGATCGCCGCAAGCGACGCCGATTCGCCTTGGACGCGCGAACTGGGCGAAGTTTACTTCCGCCAAGGGAAGTTGGCCGAAGCGGCTCGTCTCTATCACCGTTGGCTGAAGCGATCGCCGGATGACGGCGAGATCCTGTTGCGTTTGGCATGGCTGCGCGCCGCCGCAACATCTGATGACGTGCGCGATTTGGCGGAAGCGAAACGTCTGACCGATCAATTGGCGACGCGATTGGGCGCTCAACCGCCGCTACTTGATCTTGCGGCGACCATCTTGGCGGCCGAAGGAAAGTATGCGGAAGCGATTCAGTTATGCGAATCAGCGCTCGCCCGATTAGAGCCGTCGAGCGATCAGGCGAAATCAATGCGCAAACGACTGCGGCTTTTTCAGCAAGCGCGTCCGTTTCGCTGGTCGCATCCTGAGGAACTGTTCTAACGCCGCGAAACGCAAGGTCTTCGTAACCGTAAAGGTTCGCTTGTCAGCGCGAAGCCGTGCGGGGAAACGCGATCTCTTTTTCGCTCTATTTGCGCAAGATTCGATGAATCGAGATGGAATATATCGACGCGCGAAACCATGTCGGCTAACATCGGCACGTTGAATGAATGATGCGAATTATTCGCTGCGTTCGTTCCCCGATCGTTTTTTCTCCCCCTCTCATCATAGATCGGAGTTGACGCCATGTCGCTTCAACCATTTGCGTCGCTATGGCGGCGCATGTCTGGCAGTCCTGCGCATACGAAGCGCCGCCGGACGATTAGTCTTCGCCCTCAAGTCGATTTTCTGGAACGTCGTCAGGTGATGGACGGCGATCCTGCCGCAACGCTTTTTCCGGCGCCGATCGCCGATCCTGATAATCCGTTCGCCGTCGACGCCGCTCCCGGCGTTCAAGATTTCGGTTTCAACGGCGACGCGGTCGCGCTCAGCGAAGGGGGCGCCTACGTCGTCGCCTGGATCGATAGCGGCACGCCGGGCTCGAATTCGGTTTACGTCCAACGTTACCAAGGCACGCAAGCGGGCGATCCGCTTGATCCGGCTCGTACCGACGCCGACGTCGCGGATGGGCCCCGTATTTTGCTGACCACGACCGCCAATCAAGTGCGTAGCGTCCAGGTCGTCGCCAATGCTTCGGGGCAGTTCGTCGTCGGCTGGCGAGAAATTGACGGGACGCAATCGCCATTTCGCATGCAACGGTTTGAAGCGGACGGCACGCCTGTCGGCGGAACGATCGTCGTCGGCTATCAACAAGCGAACGAGCCGACGTTCGCGATTAATGATTCAGGACAAATCGTCGTCGTCTGGGGCCAATCTGGCGTCATGAGCGGCGTCGCCTATAACGATTTCTATTTTGACGAAACGACCGAGACTGGTTCGACTTTCGCCGTGCAATCGACCCAAACGGGCGCGGTCGGGCATGAAGTCGCGCTTGATAATAACGGCCGGTTTATCGTCGCCTGGTCAACTTCTTCCACAACCCAGATCCGCTATCGACGGTTCGACATTACCGAGTCGGGCGTCAATGCGGTCGACGTCAACGAGGTGACCATTACCAACCCCGACGAATATTCGATTCGCTACGATACGCCTGACGTTGCGGTCAACGACGCCGGCGAAGTCGTCATCGTCTATCAACGTCGGATCCCTTCAAGCGGACGCAACGCGTTTCGGACGGCTTACAACAACGATGAGGAAATCGTCGCGCAGTACTTTACCGGCTTCGGCTCGGCGGAACTTGTCGCCGATTCGCGGGCGGCGGCCGTCACGCCGACGCTGCCCAGTTTCGCGAACGAGATCATGGTGACCGGCCCTGACTCGAACGGCGAAAACGGGGCTCAACGATTTCCGCGAGTCGATATTGATAGCGACGGCAACTTTGTGGTCGGTTATCAAGAGCTGCTCGATAGTCCGACCGAAGTGACCTACTACCTGGTGCAATACGCCAAGCAGTTTGACGAGTTGGGCGCCTGGATCGGTTTTCAAAAGGCGTCGAGCGACGTCGTCGGCACGAGCGGCCTGTATAACGGTTCTTCCGCCGTCGACATGAGCGTGGTGATGAACAGCCGCGGCGATATCGTCACCCTGTTCACCTCCGGCGTTGAAACGGTCAGCGGCGATGAAGTCGACGTCTTTGCGCGTCGTTTCGGTTTCCAATCGCCTCCGGTCGTCAATCCGCCGGGCGGTGATCCGCCGAGCGTTATCTTTACGCCGGAAGAGGTCATCGGCTACGGCGGCGGCGAGCAAGATCAAACGCCGGACGGTCTCGCCATCTCCAATGACGGCGCCACGTTGACGTTGACCGGAAATACCTGGAAACAAGTCCTCGGCTCGTTCGTGATTACCGAGCATACGATTTTAGAGTTCGATTTTGATTTGATCAGCGAAGGCGAGATTCACGCGATCGGATTCGACGTCGACGACGATTTCGCTCCCGATACGATGTTCCGCATCGCCGGCACGCAAAATTGGGGAATCGACGTCACCGCGCTTCGCGTCGAAGGGACGAACACGGTACGAATTCCGGTTGGGCAGTTCTATACCAGCACTCCGGAAAATCCGTTTACCCGTATCGTGCTGGTCAATGATGACGACGAAGACGCCTCGGCCGAATCGTCGTTTAGCAATATTCGCCTGTACGAAGAAGTTCCGTCAACAACAGTCAATATCGGCGGCGAAGAGGTCACGGCTGACGTCTCGACCTATGGCGGCGATCAAGATCACGCGATCAATCAGGTCACCATCGATAGCGAAACCAACTCGATCACGGTCGAGGGGAACGCCTGGAAAAAAATCGATTTGCCGGAAGATATCGTGATTTCGGCCAATACGATTTTGCAGTTTGAATTTGACGCCGAAACCTTGGGAGAAATTCATGCGATCGGTTTTGCGAACGATCCGTTGAATATCGCCCCCGGTCAAACCTTCCGAGTCGCCGGTACCCAAAATTGGGGAATCAACGCGACCGATTTAGACCAGTTGCTGGTCGATCACGACGACGACCCGCTGACGGCCGACGTCTTCCAAATTCCGGTCGGGCAATACTTTACCGGCTCGTTCGACTATTTAACGATCGTGAACGACGACGACGTCTCGGCCGACGTGAAAGCGACCTTCAGCAATATCAAGATCTTTGACGCCGACCATACTCCCACGATTACGATCAATGGAGTCGCCGGCGACGTCGATCTGATTAGCTTCGGCGGCGGGCAAGATCAAGCGCCCAGCGTCGTCGGAATCGATGGAGACACGATCCGGATCGAAGGCAACGGCTGGAAAGCGTTGGCTTTGGACGGCGGGGTTGAGATCACCTCGACGACGGTGTTGACCTTCACCTTCGAGAGCGACTCGATCGGCGAAATTCATGGCATCGGCTTCGCCACCGACGCGACCCTCGGCACGGCCGATCCGCAACATAGTTTCCGTACGGCCGGTTCGCAAAATTGGGGATTGAACGCCACGAACGATTCTTCCCCTTATATTTCGATCGTCGGCAATACTTGGACCATCGAAGTCGGCAAGTTTTTCACCGGCAACTT